>CAZPCR010000204.1:0-5649 GCA_964585035.1 uncultured Anaerolineaceae bacterium | reverse complement strand
ATCGGTTTGCCCATTGTTGCCTGCTCCCCGGTGAAATCGAGGATGTCATCTACAATTTGGAAAGCAATCCCTGTCTCGTATCCAAATTTCTTCATCAACTCGATGGTCGCCGTATCTGCGGGGCTAAGCAGTGCGGAGGACCGGCTCGTCATTTCAAAAAGGGATGCCGTCTTTGCATAAATACGATTGTAGTAATTCTCCCGGTTTATCACGCCGCGGCTCGAGAACATTTGAGTAAGCTCGCCGTTAACTATAACCGCCAGAGTCTCGGCAAATGAGTTCATTAACTGAATGTGATCTGTCTCTGCAGCCAGCTTGGCAGCCCTTGCAAATAAGAAGTCACCGGTCAAAACCGTGGCTGCCGGTGACCAACGTGCGTTGAGTGTTGGCATACCCCGGCGAAGGAGCGCTCCATCGATCAAGTCGTCATGGACGAGCGTAGCTGTATGAAGTAATTCGACGGCTGCACTAAGAGTAACGAGTTTATCTTCCGGGGCACCTAGCATATCCCCAACCAGTAACGCCAGGCTGGGCCGGATGCGCTTGCCTCCAGCGGCAAGGATTTGTTCAAATGCTGCGTGAAGGTCGGGATGACGGTCGTCCCCCTGTGCGTGTAGGCGGGCTTCAACAAGTTGAAGTTGTGCTTGAACAGGTGAGAGAAATGTAACAGTATTCAAACGGTCTCTTCCCAGGCGAACAACCGCGCGGCGTTAGCCGTTGTCACAGCAGCGATCTCCTGCGGCGCAATTGATTTTACAGCAGCAATTTTATCAGCAATATGAGTAACAAAGGCAGGTTCATTCCGGTCTCCTCTATGGGGAACTGGTGCAAGGAAGGGTGCATCGGTTTCAATCAAAAGGCGTTCCAAAGGCAGAGCAGCGATAACTTGACGCCTATTCTCGGCATTTTTATAAGTGATAGGGCCGGTAACACCAATATAAAAACCAAGATTAATTGCCTTTTGTGCGATTTCCACAGATCCGCTAAATGAATGTAAGACCCCTGATCGTTCCATTAGAGGCTGTTTTCCCAATTTCAAGCTGTGCACCCATTCTTCCAGAATGTTGATCAAATCCTCTGCACAATCACCGTGGTCAAGATTGCCTTTTTCCCGGATGTGAATCACTACCGGCAAATTGAGCTCTGAAGCTAAGCCTAGTTGCTCTTTTAGAATGGCAATTTGTGTTTCGTGCGAAGATTTATTCCAATAATAATCCAGCCCAATCTCACCAATTGCGATAACCTTGAAGTTGGTCGCGACCAGTTGAGCTAACGCAGTAACGGTTTGACCATCCCAGGTCTCGGCATCATTGGGATGAACACCTACTGCGGCGTAGAGCATCGAGTGCGTTGCAGCTAATTTTGCCGCCGCCTGACTTGAAGCAACTGTTAAACCTGGGATCAGAATCCTGGTAAGTCCGGCATGTTGCGCACGCTGAATTACACCTGGTCGGTCTGCGTCGAACTTATCAATATCCAGATGACAATGGGTATCCGTCAACACATTTGAAAACCCTGTGCTTCCGAACGGATCAAAAGGTTCAAACGTTATTTTATACCTGCAATCTTAAGTCCATCCTGTAAAATCGCTTGTACTTTATCTTGATGGGTCGTTTCACAATAGACGCGCATGATAGGCTCGGTGCCGCTAAATCGTATCAGCAACCAGCCGCCGTCTTCAAGTTTGAATTGAAAACCATCAATGGTGACAAGTTCAGTGACCTTCAAGCCGCCAATCGTTTTTGGGGTAGAGGTAAGGATTTTCTCTTCGCGCGATTTTCGATCTCCTTCAAACGGTGTGTCAATACGGTCATAATAATGTGCGCCGACTTTATCAAAAAGCAGCTTGAGCAGCTGAGACGGCTTTTTGCCTGCCTTAACCATGAAGTCGAGCATATACAAGCCAGCTAATATTCCGTCTCTTTCGGGAACATTCCCGCGGAATGCGTAGCCTCCACTTTCTTCACCACCGATCATGGCGTCGGTCTCTATCATCTTTGGTGCTACAAATTTGAAGCCAACACCGGTTTCATAGACTGGCACGTTATAAAGCTGTCCAAGTTTATTAAGCATGGTGGTAGTCGATAGTGTCTTGACAATAGCACCTCGCTGCCCCCGGATCTCAAGGAGATAATAGGCTAATAATCCATATACGCGCAATTGGTTTACAAATTCGCCATGTTCATCGCCTATACCGAGGCGGTCCGCATCCCCGTCCGTTATAAGTAATACATCGGCTTTATTGTCCAGCGTAGCCTTAAGGCCTACATCAATGTTAGGTGGGATTGGCTCAGGCCGCTTCATCTCGGGGAACGAGGGGTTGCGGTCTTTATGGATTTCGATCACTTTTGTCTTGTCCCCGGCCAACAAGCCGGCAAACCAACCGCCGCCATTGCCCCACATAGAGTCAACCATGACGATGAAACCGGCTTTTTTGATTCCCTCTATATCCACCAGTTTCTTAACATGCTCGACATAGTTAGGTGACGCATCAAACTTGATAATATGGCCGGCTTCAGAGGCCCTGGCGAAATCTTCCCGTTTGACACTATCCACCGAATCCGGAATAAAGTCTTCGATTTTCTTCAACCCATCCGGATCGATTGCCCCACCAAACTCGTTTCTAACTTTGAACCCGTTATCGGTGGGGGGATTGTGCGAGGCAGTGATATTCACAGCACCGCAAGCTTTCTTGTTTACGACAGAAAAAGCAATGACCGGCGTTGGAGTAGGCCCGTCCGTAAGATAAACATTCAACCCGTTCCCTGCCAAAACTTCTGAAACAGCCGCGGCAAAAAATTCACTATCGAACCGTTTGTCGTAACCTACAACTACCCACTGATCCTTCCAACCATTCTGAAGCAAATAAGATGCAAAACCCTGACCTGCACGACGTACATTATCGAAAGTGTAATCTTCGGCAATGACACCTCGCCAGCCATCTGTGCCGAATTTGATCTGATGAACCATAATAACGCTCCTGAATTGTAATTAGGATAATGAAGTTTTTGATTATACGCTAATAGATAAATATCAGATTATGTCATAATGGCAATAAGTAGAACATAACTCAAGCGTGCATTGTTTAAAGAACTCGGATAATAAATACTTATATTCAAGGACCTTTAACAAGGAGCTGGCTGAATAGTACGTCAACTCCCTTAGCGTTACCCGTTCCTGGCAATGCAATCAGACCTATTCCACCCGAAGTGTAGTCAGAGTCTTGCACCTGCAGCAACGGCACTCCGTTTAGTGACATAGTCAGGGTGTCGCCGTCACATACTCCTTCAAGTTGATTAATTTTTCCCTGGCTGATCGTATTGGGATCAAGTGTACCTTCATCGAGTGAATCTGAATTCCAGTTGGTATATTTGTAGATACCATACGTCCCGTCCTGGCTGAACTCAAAAGAGTATAAATTACCTGAATCAGTCACACGACATGCAATACCCAAATGACTGTCATCGGCTCCGGCAGTTTGTTGAATACCCACTTGTAGGCTGGCATCGGTGAAGTTCTTTCCGAGGTAAACAATCTGGCCATTTTGCGGGTCGTTTATCAAAATATGATAGTTACCGTTTTTATATTCCAGTGTGTAAGTTGAAGTATGTGCTTTATCCCAGCCACTCGAAGAATTGGTGAAATTGTCCTTAAGGAGAGTTTTAATGAAAGGTACGGGTGTGTCAAAGGGAGTTGGTGCAAGAGTTGGAGTATCCGTCGGCGCTTGAGTAAACACAGCCGAAATATCGGTCGGGAAGGCGGAATTCAAATTGGATGATTTAATCCCTGAAAAGACCGAATACACAATAAAACCCACTACACCTAGAATAACGCAAGTTAGGGCAATAGGGAGGATTACGCTTATCGCTGTTACACCGACTGTAACACCTGCCGTAACTTTCCCAACCTCGCCCAATGTTTTAATGACCTGGTCATCCGTTTGAATGGTCTGTCCATAATTAAAATCGACAGGAGGCGGTTGTTGGCGCAGTTCTTCAGGAACGATTACAGTAGTGC
Organism: uncultured Anaerolineaceae bacterium; assembly: GCA_964585035.1. GTDB lineage: Bacteria > Chloroflexota > Anaerolineae > Anaerolineales > Villigracilaceae > Fen-1038. The sequence continues at coordinate 1,632 of CAZPCR010000204.1, read as the reverse complement.
CACAATAAGCGCATTTTACTTCTTTCGCAGAACCTGACGGTATTACCGACGACCCACAGTTTGGGCACTGGAAACTCTTTATATCAGCCATAACTTCTCCTAACGGTAAAGAAATTTTGATATTTATTCAAATATAACTTAATTAAATGGAGATTGGGGGGTTTTGGAAATAATCCTTAAGTCAGGGTACGAGTCTCCTGTTATCGATCGAAGACTATTCTTCACTTGACAGCTCTATTCATCAATTGCGTAAAGAATATCCTTAGATGAGTTAATAGATGGGGTTATTGATCCTGATTCTATTAATATCGCTTGAAAAGGAAAGTAATATACTAAGAATGACTGAAATAATGATCAACGATGCGCCAATTGCCGGATAGACTTTGTTCCAAACTGGCGTTTTGATAATTGCTAGATATCCTTAAGCAGCGCCGGATTCGCTTACACATTCAGGACGTTATGCCCCTCGGTAAGGGATTTCGCAATTCGATCTAATAATTTGACGTCCAGGCCTTTTTGCCCATTATCCTGTACCGAAAAACCATACTAAATCGGAATTACCAATCCACCGCAAAAACGAAAAGTGACTATCTTAAATACTTATCGCCAGGTCCTTGAGTCGAGGCTTATATTTTGATTTTTCATCGATACATGATTATAAACGATTGAGGCCTCAACTTTAATGCGGTGCTTTAACAAGTGTATAATCTTGATGGTTTATTAGTAAAGACTTATTAAATTGGATAAATATTCCTATGGTATATCTTGATCACGCTGCTACTACTCCCATCGACAAACGGGTTTTTGAAGTGATGCTGCCCTATTTTTCGGATTCTTTTGGGAATCCTTCTTCCATACACCGTTATGGTCAACTTGCAGAAGCGGCTGTCGATTCCTCTCATGAAATTATCGCATCAGTTCTCAACTGCCAGCCTGGCGAAATAATAATTACGTCTGGTGGTTCTGAATCTGATAACCTGGCTTTGCGTGGAGCAGCGCTTGCAGCACGTGAAAAAAACGGTGCAAACCGGATTGTTACTTCGAAAGCAGAGCATCCTGCAGTCAGCAAAACTGCTGAACAATTACAGAAATATTATGGCTTTCAGGTTGAATGGCTGGACGTAGATGGGAATGGCGAAATCAAACCCGATATCGTCGAAAAGGTGATTTCCGATAATACTGCGATTGTCTCAGTCATGTATGCCAACAATGAGATCGGTACTATTAATCCCATCCACGATATTGCTGCGATATGTCATCGTCATGGAGTTCTATTCCATACAGATGCGGTACAAGCTGCTGCTTATTTGTCTGTGGATGTCGGCGCGCTCGGTGTCGATTTAATGTCGCTCGGGGGTCATAAGTTTTATGGACCTAAGGGCGTAGGAGCGCTCTACGTACGGAAGGGGATACCGATCCTTACAACACAAACTGGCGGCGGCCAGGAAAATGGCCTTCGGGCGGGTACTCAAAATGTTCCTTACATCATTGGCTTCGCGGAGGCATTGCGATTGGTTAATTCGGAACGTGAAGAACGCATAGCCCATGTTAAGCCTCTGCGCGATCGACTCATTGGATCCATCCTGGAAACTATCCCCGAGTCTAGGCTAACAGGCCACATGGAAGAGCGTT
>CAZPCR010000203.1:0-5672 GCA_964585035.1 uncultured Anaerolineaceae bacterium | reverse complement strand
GGTTCTTCAAGCCGTCCTCGATGGATTCGAAGATCACACCTTGTTTTTCAAGATGCTCCTGAATGGAGTGATAGACCATTTCCGATTCGTATTGTGCGCCGAGACCTGCCAGGAATTTGCGCTCCGCCTCAGGGACGCCAAGTTTGTCAAAAGTGCGTTTAATATCGTCTGGAACATCGTCCCATGATTTCTCGCTCTTTTCAGTCGGCTTGACATAATAATAAATGTCGTCCAGGTGTAATTCTGAAAGATCGGGTCCCCAGGTCGGGATGGAGCGCTTGATAAAGTGTTCGTACGCCTTCAGGCGAAAATCGAGCATCCATTGCGGCTCTCCCTTCATCCGGGATATGTTTTCGACGACTTCACGGTTCAAACCTTTTTGAGATTTGAAGACATACTTGTCTTCCGGATCGTGGAATCCGTATTTATATTCACCGATACCTTCAAGGATCTTTGTATCTTTGTTTTTTACTGTCTCAGTCATGGATATCTCCGTAAATCAGAATACACTATTATTAAATCGGTCAAACCTTTAAATGATCTTTGTTGGGCTAGGCTGTTTCTTCAGCTTTATCTTTGATCCAATCGTAGCCGTGCTCCTCGAGACTGAGGGCCAGGTCCGCATCGCCCGATTCGACGATACGTCCCCCCATCATTACGTGCACAAAGTTCGGTTTGATGTAATTTAACAAACGCTGGTAATGTGTAATAACGAGTACACCCAAGTCCGGACCCGTCAGCGTGTTAACTCCTTCTGAAACGACCCGTAGCGCATCGATATCCAATCCCGAATCAGTCTCATCCAGGATGGCGATCTCTGGTCTTAGGGTTGCCATCTGCAATATTTCAGCGCGCTTCTTCTCGCCGCCAGAAAAACCTTCATTCAGGTACCGGCCGGCAAAGGCCTGGTCCATCTTCAACATCTCCATTCGTTCTTTAAGCAATTTACGGAATTCAGGGATGGGAATGCCTTTGTCTTCTTTATTAACTGCGCGGCGGCGTGAGTTTATGGCAGTTCGCAAAAAGTTTGCAACCGTCACACCTGAAATGGAGATTGGATACTGAAAAGCAAGAAAGATTCCTAGCCGTGAGCGTTCATCTGGTTCGAGTTCGAGCAGGTTTTGTCCTTTAAAATGGACTTCGCCTTTCGTCACCTGATAAGAAGGGTGTCCCATCAAGGTATATGCCAATGTGGATTTTCCTGTTCCATTAGGACCCATAATGGCATGTATTTCACCCTGCTTGACTGTTAGTGTGACGCCCTTGAGGATTTCCTTGCCGTCTATACTGACGTGCAGGTCCTTGATTTCGAGTTCTGACATACAGATGTGCTCCTTGCGGGGTATTTGGTTTAGAATTAATGACTCGTTTTGGCTACACGACTAAAAACACAGGTTTTTCGCCTTTAGGTTGACCCTATTATAGCAGGTTTGGGATAAAATGTCAATATTTATCATATTTTTCTAGTAAATTCATCGAAAATACTTGATTATCTTAGCAAGGATGAACCAATTAAAAATCCAACCACCTTTAAAAAGTTCCTGTAAATTCCTTTGTCTGTAAATAACCCATTTATCTTAAATAGAGGCACTTTAGTGTCCCCTTACTCTCTTCAACTTCAATATCCATCGCTCCATCAAAAGTCTAACTTTATGAGTGAGCCATCCATTCACAGGAAAACCTTCGGACAAATTGGGTGTATTATTTGCAGAACCAACGTCAAAGGAGATACGATGAATACTACCTTCGCTATGTGGCGTAAGTCACTCAGCCAGTTGATCAGGATGGACGACAAAAAAGAGTGGGATGCTTTAGATATCCTTTCGAAATGGTTTATTGCCACCCGTTCGGCTGTCGGCACTATAACTCTTTACTCAGGATTGATTGGCGGTTTACTGGCCTGGCAATATTTACACACAAATGGCAAATCGTTCGATTTTCTCACCTGGGCTATTCTGACTCTTGGGCTTTTTATTGCTCACGGTACGAATAATCTCATTAACGATTACACTGATTTTAACCGAGGCATTGACAAGGACAATTACTTTCGCACACAATACGGTGTTCACCCTCTGGCCCAGGGTTTTTGGAATAAGCGCACTCATCTAATTTGGTTCGGTGTGAGTGGCTTTCTGGCTACATTGGCGGGTATATACGCCATTTTCTATACTCACTTCTCTCCCATTGTTGTTGGATTGTTTGTCTTCGGGGCGCTTATTTTATTGTTTTACACCTACCCGCTTAAATATATTGGAATAGGTGAACTTTCCATCTTTATTATCTGGGGCCCCCTTATGATCGCAGGCGTATATTTTGTTCTCACAGGCGTGTGGAATTGGATGGTAGTTCTCGCAAGCATTCCTATTGGTTTAAATGTCGTTACTATTAATCTGGGCAAACACACCGACAAAGGTAAAGAAGATAAAGTAAAAGGCGTAAGAACACTGCCGGTTCTACTCGGAGAAACAGCATCCCGGTATGTCACCATTTCGGCGATTGTGTTGTCCTATCTGATTATGTTGTACCTGATTTTTGTTACTCACTTCTTCACTCCCGTTATGTTGCTGATTTTTGTAGCGATCAAACCAGCGCAAATCGCCATCCAGCGCTTGTCACAACCGCGTCCATCCGAAGCGCCTGCTGGATACCCTATCTGGCCCCGTTGGTTCTCTACAGTTTGCTTCGTTCACAACCGGGTCTTTAGCAATTATTTCGTGTTAGCTCTGATCTGTGAGACAGTCCTGCGGACCTTCTTTCCGGCGTTCTGGCACTAAATTACACGATTTTCACATTCAAAGAGCCCTAACGAGAATTCGTCTGGGCTTTTTTTATTTTGTTCTTCACGATCTTTAGTAAAACAACCTGAATAAAGAAACAAAGTTTCACTCTTTACAAATGCGAGTAAAATACTCCTAATTCTCATTAATTCCAAATAGGAGGTCAAATGGCTGTTCTGATCACGATGCGAGTGAAGGTTAACGATTTTGAAGGCACCAAAAAAGCGGCTGTTTTGTTCGTTAAAAGTGCCAAAAAAGCCGGTTGCCTCTCAGCAAAGGTCTTCCAGTCCGAAAATGATCCGAACGATGTTTTATGGGTCATGGAATGGGAAAACCATGAGGCTTTTAATAAGAGTGGCGACGAAAATGGTGATGAATTCAACTCTCTGGTACAACCGGCTGGAGAATGGGAGGATGTTGTCTGGCATCTTTCGGACGCTGCAAGTATCTAGGAAGTCTGACTTTAGGGAAAATAGGCCGTTTATCCTCTATCAGTATAATATTGGACTTCCTTGCTCATATCTCAAACTGGTGACAATAATCAGTCTACATGGATATTTATCATAAATATCTATAATATTGACAGTTCTTTTCCAGCCGGGTATACTTTAAGATAATTAGCCGTTTACCCTCGTCACCCTTACGGACGACGAGAGGAAGATCAATATGAAAAGCACGCGCGATCGGATCTTACAAACTATCCTTCACCATCCCCGGCGAACCATCAACGAATTAGCCGAGGCAGTAGACATTAATCCCATATCTGCCCGTCACCATTTAACGAACCTTCAGGCCGAAGGGCTTGTGGCTGCCGAGGAAGAACGCCACGGCGTTGGGCGCCCGCGGCTTGTTTACTTCCTAACCGAGGATGGGATGGAAAAGTTTCCCACCCGCTACCTGCGTCTGACCACCCGCTTGTTGACCCAAATGAAAGAAACGATGCCTGCACCCGTGGTCAGTAAGCTTTTTAGTCAGATTGCTGATGACATGGCAAGCGACTACACCGACCAGGTACAAGGCCTGGGTATGGAAGAGCGCCTTGATTTCGTCAAGACTATGTTGGCTGAAGAAGGCTTTACTGTGGAATGGGAAAAGAAAGGCGAGCAATATCAGATTCATGAGATATCTTGCCCTTATTACAAGATCGGCATTAGCCACCCCGAGGTATGTACGGTGGATCAAGCTTTAATTTCGAAAATGCTGGCTTTACCCGCAGAAAAAGTCCAGTGTATTTTGAATGGAGACGCGCATTGCACTTATGTTGTTCAGCCGGTGCTCAGCCCCAGCAAATCATAAGATAAAGGAATTTAGATATGTCTGAGGAACAAAAAGAAGTTACGAATCAAATCAAATGGTCACTTCACGATACCAATCCTGAATTGGTCGAAAATGCACGCGCCAGGCTTTCAGAAGTGGTTGATCCAGAGATTGGCATGAATATTATTCAGTTGGGTCTTATTCGTGATGTAAGCCTTGAGAATGAAATTGTTCATATGAAAATGGTCCTTACAACACCCTTCTGTCCCTATGGTCCGGCTATGATCGAGATGACCCGGCAAAAAGGGGTGGAAGCGTTCGATAAACCCGTAACCATAGAAATGATCCCGGATATGTGGGATTTCGGTATGATGGAAGACCCATCCGCCCTGGATTGGGGCATGTACTCATAGACGGCGCGTAGCTTTAGAAATCAAAGCCTTTCGCGAAATTCCGGCGAACGACTTTTTTACTGCTCTCCTTTTTTCCAATCCCCGGAATGCGGAGGCGCTCCCTCCAAAAAACCGGATAAGACGATTAAGGTATTTGTGACTGTATTTCCTGGGTTCCGCCAGCGATGATTAAGCTCTGCCGCGAACAATAGGCTGTCCCCAGCCGTTAATTCGATCAACTGTTTTTCCACTAAATACTCTAGTTGTCCCCGCAAACAAAATACAAATTCACATCCGGTATGGGCCATCGCGCTCTGCCCACTTGTGGCCCCGCTCTCCAATGTTAAGATGAAAGGCTCCACACGTCCACTGAATTTCTCGCCTCCCAATCCTTCCCAAACACCTCTCGTTATCGGGATTCGCGTCCTCTCGTCGGCTTTAATGAGAATAATATCGCTTTTAATCGATGGTGGACCAAAGAACTCAGTAATGGGCACGCCGAGCGCGTCGGCCAGTTTATAAAGTGTGCTTACCGAAGGTGAAGTCCGTCCTCGTTCGATCATGCTCAAAGCATTTGCCGAAAGGCCGCTTTGGGTTGCCAGGCCGCGCATGGAGACCTTACGCGCTTCGCGCATCTCCCTCAATCGAGCCCCTACATTTATAGATACTGCGTCACGTTGGAAATCCATATTGAATACTTCCGTTTGTCAAATTTCTCCTGCCATTTTAACACTCAATACTATAAGTCATTCAATAAAATGCTTTAAATACTCATCGCCTTTGCATGAAATCCTTGCCAAAAAGGCGCGAGGGTTACGATACACCGATTTGCTATAATGGTCTAATAGACCGGAGGTCTAAATGGATGAACTTAAATGGGAAAAACTTACCGAAACAAATGGACGCATGGAAGCAGACGTCCTAAAAAGCTTTCTCGAAGCGGAAGGCATCCAAGTGGAGGTATTTCAAGAGGCAGTTGGCCACCATATCTACCCCGTAATGGTTGATGGCTTAGGTCGTGTTCAATTATTCGTATCGAAAGAGCAAATTGGTAAGGCAAAAGAATTACTGGCAGAGTATAAGGGCTGATACGCCAAGGCCTCGCCCGTAATTAGTTTATTTTTCAATAACCACCCAGGAATTGAAATCCTTCGTCACTATTCTCGTCTTCCTTGGAGAGAAAAGCCCTGCAATTTGATCGGGGGAAAGAAAATGACTTCGCATTAATAGTAGTTTCTCAAATAAC
>CAZPCR010000202.1:0-5672 GCA_964585035.1 uncultured Anaerolineaceae bacterium | reverse complement strand
ATGTGGAGCATTATTGGTTTCAATAAATATGAAATTTGTTAAAGATTAAACGAAAGGTAAGTTTATTGGAAGTGAACACGGCAGTAGTTTTATTAATCCAATTTGGAGGTAACGAGTTATGGAACTTGCAATGATCGGTTTAGGAAAGATGGGTTTGAATATGCTCACCCGGCTGGTGCGCGGTGGTCATATTGTCGTCGGGTTTGCACGCACGGAAGACTCCGTCCAGACTGCCATCAAAAATGGCGCACAAGGCGCACATTCTTTGGAAGAAGCAGTAAGCAAGCTCAAAGCGCCACGCGTTGTATGGGTAATGGTACCTGCAGGGCAAACCACAGATGACACAATCGAGAAATTATCGATGATTCTTGCAAAGGGAGACACGGTTATCGACGGTGGCAACTCAAATTACAAGGACACGCTCCGCCATGCCGCGCTAATGGAAGGAAAAGGGATCGATTTTCTCGATTGCGGTACGAGCGGCGGTGTTTGGGGCCTGGCCGAAGGCTACAGCCTGATGGTTGGTGGCAAAACCGAGATCGCGGAAAAGATGCGCCCTATCTTTGAGACCCTGGCTCCCGCGCCGGACAAAGGCTGGGGATATGTCGGTCCGCACGGTGCAGGTCATTATGTAAAAATGGTTCACAACGGAATTGAATATGGCATGATGCAGGCTCTGGCCGAAGGCTTCAATATTATGAAAGCCAAACAAGAGTTTGGCTTGGACCTGGCGCAGATATCGGAGATCTGGCGCTATGGTAGTGTCGTGCGCTCCTGGCTGCTCGACCTGACCGCCCTGGCCTTAAAAGCGGACCCCACCCTTTCGGACATCCAGCCCTGGGTGGCGGATTCCGGCGAAGGCCGCTGGACCGTGGCGGAGGCAATAGATCACGATGTTCCGGCGCCCATCATTACGCTGGCTCTTCAGATGCGTTTCGTCAGCCGGGATAACGAGAATTATTCGGCCCGCTTATTATCAGCGATGCGCAACCAGTTCGGCGGTCATGCAGTCAAGAAGACAGATTAGGGTTGATCCGTAAAAATTTCTTCTATCAGTTCCATTTTAGGTGCAGACATGAATTCCAGCCTACCAACTTCAATAATTATTTTTGGCGCTTCGGGTGATCTAACCCAGCGAAAATTAATGCCCTCGTTGTTCAATCTCTATCGCAAAGGACGGCTGCCGAAACAATTCCGGATCGTAGGCTCCGGTAACACACCCTTCACTGACGACCAGTTCCGGAACCATTTGGCGGAAGGATTAAAGCAGTTTGCCTCGTTCAAATATAAAGAGGAGGAATGGGATTCATTTGCACCGAATGTTGCCTACCATCAGGGCCGCTATACCGACCTGGCTGATTTCAAGAAGCTGAGTGAAAATCTTGGCAAATGGGAAAATGGCACCGCGCAGCGTCTCTACTATATGGCTACGCCGCCTGGATTATTTACCAATATTATCGATCTGCTCGGACTTACCGGACAGCTGCACGAGAACGGCGGGTGGCGGCGGGTGGTCATTGAAAAGCCGTTCGGCACCGACCTCGCATCCGCACACAACCTGAATGAACAGATCCATAAGACCCTTGGTGAGAATCAAATTTATCGTATCGATCATTACCTGGGTAAAGAGACCGTGCAGAACATTTTGGTGACGCGTTTTGCGAATACCATTTTTGAACCACTCTGGAATCGTAACTACATAAACCATATCGAGATCACGGTCTCCGAACAAGTCGGGGTGGAACATCGCGCCGGTTACTACGACTCGGTCGGTGTTTTGCGCGATATGTTCCAGAACCACCTGTTGCAACTCGTCACATTGGTGGCCATGGAACCGCCTGCCTCTTTCAAGGCCGATGCGCTGCGCAACGAGAAAGTCAAAGTATTGAGTTCGATCCAGCCGATCCAGGATGAGAACATCGCACTTAATACCGTGCGCGGGCAATATGAGGGCTATCGTCAGGAAGAGGGTGTCAAGCCTGATTCCACCACGCCCACTTATGGGGCGTTGCGTCTCCAAATCGATAATTGGCGCTGGCAGGGGGTGCCCTTCTATCTCCGTTCTGGTAAGTGCCTCAAAGAAAAGATGTCACAGATCATGATCGAATTCAAGCAGCCGCCCCACCTGCTCTTTCCTCATGCTGATAGTAACATGAGCCCCAACGTCCTAGTACTTTATCTCCAACCCGATGAGGGTATTCATTGGCGCTTTGAGGCCAAAGTACCCGATACAGCAGCAGACACACGTTCCGTGGATATGGAATTCCACTATGCCGATACCTTCGGCCAGACCTCCATCCCCGAATCGTACGAACGCCTGCTGTTGGATGCCTTGCAGGGCGATGCCTCGCTCTTCACCCGCGCCGATGAAGTCGAGACGGCCTGGTCATTGATTGACCCGATATTGCAATCGTGGGAAGCAAACGAGACTCCCCCATTGACGTTTTACAAACCCGACACCTGGGGACCGTCCGAAGCCGACGCGCTACTCGCCCGGGACGGTCGGACCTGGATGCAGGACATCGCCAGACAAATGCTGGATACTTAACGCATGGTTATTCATGATCCTCCTCACCCCATCAGGTGAGGAGTTTTTTGTTAAAAATTGGTTTTACGAACCGTCTCGTAGGTTTTATCCTGCGGCCAGGAATAAAGGGGTGTGAGACAATATGGGCTAGCTCGGGCCTATTTCAATAAAAAGCATAAATCAGACACTAAAGGTAAAGGTCAGCAACTAAATCGCTTTGGTAACGTAAGTTCACATTAGAGATAAATTATCCTATTCTACTGACCAGGGTAAAGACTCCCCCAGAGTCGGAGGTGGGATTCAATGGATGGATATATCATTCGAGCATCAAAGATACCGAGGAGAAACTAAAAATGAAAAACATCAGGTTTATTACGATCCTTACAATCCTGGCATTGAGCTTGTTCCTTAGCGCTTGCGGCGCCAAGACAGCCGCGACCCCCACCCCGGCAGCCATTGCTACGGTTAAAGCCGATAACGTGATCATCTCTGAAGGACGGGTGGAACCCATTCACTATGCCGATATCTCATTAAATACCAGCGGTCTGGTCAGTGATGTATTAAGCAAGGAAGGCGATCAGGTCACGGCCGGACAGGTAATCGCACGTTTGCAAAACAGCCAGGCGCAAACGCTTGAAACCGCACAGGCCAATGCTCTCCAGCAGTTGACCGTTGCCTATCAGGCAGTGCGCGATGCACAGTTCAAGCTGGATAACTTCGACATCCCCGGCGATTTTTCTGGAATGACCCCCAACCAGGCTGTCCAGATGTCTCTGGATAAATTGAACGCGGCACGCGATGCCTTTGAACCCTATAAGAACCTCAGCGATCGGCAGTTGAAACTGACCGCTTCGGAAGAAGATAACGGGTTAATCAAGAATCTGGCCAAACAGACCAAGAAGCGAATGGACGATGCCTGGGAAAAATATCGCAAAGCTGTCCAATACCTTGATCTGTCATCCGCTGTGGATACCGCAAATGCTCAACTCGTACAGGCACAGAAAGATTACGACAGCCTGCAGGATCCGTCGTTTGCGGAAGATACCGCCGGTACACGCGCCGCCCTGGCCAATGCCGAAGTGCGCGCACCATTTCCAGGCACCTTGACAAATCTGGACCTCAAGGTCGGTGAGTATGCCGCCTCCGGTACGCCCGTTCTAACGGTCGCAGACCTTTCGAGCTGGGTCGTTAAGACTACCGACCTGACGGAAATAGATGTAGTTAACCTGAGTGAAGGCCAGGCAGTGGATCTCACACTGGATGCCCTTCCGAACGTTACCCTTAAAGGGAACATCCTTTCGATTGCCCAGAACTATACAGAAAAACAAGGCGACATTGTTTATAAAGTGACCGTCCTTTTGACCGATAATAATCCATCCATTCGCTGGGGCATGACTGCACAGGTCAAGTTTCCGATCCAGAAGTGATCCTATTCTTGAAAGTTTAATAAGTCCCGGAAAGAGGTACCATGGTTTCACTTCCGTTCCTGAAAAAAAATAATGAAATCCCCGGTGAAACCGGGAGAGCTGATGGAAATTCCATCATCGAATTGCGCAATGTCCAAAAGTCGTACAAGACTGCCGTAGGCGATTACCCGGCTCTTAAAGGTATCGAACTGAACATCAATGCCGGGGAGTTCGTCAGCATTATCGGCAAGTCGGGCAGCGGCAAAACCACCCTGATCAACATGATCACCGGTATCGACCGCCCCACTTCGGGTGAAGTGTGGGTCAACAATACGGCCGTACATAAATTGAGCGAAAACCAGATGGCGCGCTGGCGCGGCAAAAACCTCGGGATCGTTTTCCAATTCTTCCAGCTGCTGCCAATGATCTCCGTGATCGAGAACGTCATGCTTCCGATGGATTTCTGTAATTCCTATCCCATGGGTGAACGCGAAAAGCGTGCCCTGCATCTGCTCGACCTGGTGGGCCTGGCGGACCATGCCTATAAACTTCCCTCCGCACTTTCAGGTGGGCAGCAACAGCGGGTGGCGATCGCGCGCGCGCTGGCGAACGACCCGCCACTGGTAATTGCGGATGAGCCGACGGGTAATCTGGATTCAAAGACTGCCGAGTCGGTGTTCGCACTCTTTAATGAGCTGGTAGCCCAGGGCAAAACGATCATCATCGTCACGCATGACAGCGGTCTCGCCAAACGAACGGAGCGCACTGCGCTAATCACCGACGGTGAAATCGTCAATGAATACGTTGTGAAAGCCCTGCCCTCGCTTACGCCCGTTCAGCTCCTTGCTGCTTCGCGTAAAGTCAAGGCACTTGAATTTTCACCGGGCGCCATGATCCTGTCGGAGGGCAGGAACAACGACAATTTTTACATCGTCTCGAAGGGCACAGTCGAGGTGATTTTGCCGCGTCCCAACCAATCGGATGTGGTGGCCCTGCAACTGGGTCCGGGTAAATATTTCGGTGAAATGGAATTTTTCCACGAGCAAAAGAACAGGGCCTCGATCCGCGCTTCGGAAAGCACCGCTGTGGAGGTGCTGGCATTGGATTACGAAACACTGAACGCCCTGCTCAAAGAATCCGAGTCGACCCTCGAAGCGCTGCAACAAGCTGCCGACCAGCATGAAAAGGAAAATCTTGATAAACGAGGCGCAACACAATGAGCAGCCGCTGGAAGAAGGTCTGGGCGGATTTCTGGAACAATAAGACCCGTACCATTCTGACCATTCTCACGATTGCAGTAGGCGTGTTCGCGGTCGGGATTGTAACCAACATCGGCCTGCTCATGTCCCGCGATATGGATACAGACTTCCTATCGGCCAATCCTCCCGAAGCCCACATTTACGCTTCACAGCTGGATGACGACCTGGTGAAGATTGCAGGCAAGGTGCCGGGTGTAAAAGCAGTGGAAGGCCGCACCGAGTTGGACGTACAACTCCTCATGCCGGATGGACGATTGATCTCCACGCAGGTGACCTCCGTCAAAACCCCCGACGCCTTGAAGGTTGGCATACTTAAACCCGCCAATCCGAAAGATACCACCCTGCCAGCGCTTGATGATAAGCAGGTTTTGCTCGACCGTTCTGCGGGTGACCTGGGCATTAAACCGGGAGATACGATCACATTTAAACTAAGCGATGGCAAACTCCGCCAGCTGCCTGTGGCGGGTTTTATCCACGACG
>CAZPCR010000201.1:3628-5688 GCA_964585035.1 uncultured Anaerolineaceae bacterium | reverse complement strand
GAACAGGGAGTGGGGATCAGCGTGCATGCGCCGTATTTCATCAACCTGAATGCCAGTGACGACGAATGGCCAAAGTCTCGCAAACGTCTCATGGATGCTGCACATTATGGCAACCTGGCGGGCGCCACGGATATTATTTTCCATCCGGGTTCGTATTTCGAGCGTCCCCCTGAGGAGGTGCTTAAGCTTGCGATCCCACGCCTTAAGGGCTGCGTGGATGAATTACGGAAGGCAGGTAATCCGGTGACCATACGTCCCGAGACGATGGGCAAATCTGCAATGCTAGGTTCGGCGGCGGATACATTGGAAATGGCAAAGTCCATCCAGGGCGTTGAGCCGTGCCTCGACTTTGCCCATCTCCATGCCCGTCCGGGAGATGGGTCGATGAATACCTACGAAGAATGGAGCGCGTTGTTGACCGCTTATCAAAAAGCAGTCGGCAAAGCCGCACTCAAGCATTTGCATATCCATTTATCGGGAATTGAATATGGCCCAAAAGGCGAAAAGAATCACTTGAAGCTGGCAGAGGCCGACCTGGATCTAAAAGCTCTCTTCCGCGCCCTTAATGAATTTGGCTGTGGGGGACGCATCTTGTGCGAAAGCCCGATCATGGAAGAGGACGCGCTGAATATGAAAAAAACCTGGATGAAAGTTAGCAGGGAATCGTAAAAGTTAGACCGCCGGTGACTATATATTGTGAGGCACAAAGTACTATTTACTGGACTGCAAGGAATATATCCTGTTCAAACTCACCGGCCGGATCGCCATCGACTGGGTGGGCGCTTCGGTTTATTTCCTTTTCGACCCATATACCAAAAAGTGGTCGGAAGAGGTCTGCCAGAAACCGGGAATTCCCATCGAGAAATTGCCGCCGGCTTTTCCATGCACGGAAGTGATCGGCGAGATAACGCCGCAGTCCGCGAAACAAACCGGCCTGAAAGCCGGGACGCCGGTGGTAATTTGCGCGGGAGATGTGGCAGTGGCCCAGTCAGGCGCGGGCGCCAACCGGGAGGGTAAAGTCCATCTCTGCATCGGCACGGCGACCTGGGTCGGGGTATCCACCTCGACATTTCGCAACGACCCCATTAAGCCTTTCTGGGGACTTAACCATATCGATCCGAAGAAGTACATCATCGCCGGTGAGATGGAAACGGGCGGCGGAGCGTTGATATGGTTCCGGGATGCACTTTGTCAGGACGAAAAGCGGCTTGCCGCAGAAAAAGGCAAATCAAGTTATGACTTGATCAGCGCGGCGGCTGAATCGATCTCGCCCGGATCGGATAAACTCATCTTCCTGCCGTGGTTGTCCGGTGAGCGCGCTCCGGTGCTCGATCATTATGCTCGCGGCGGGTTTATCGGCCTGACCATGGGTCATAATAAAAGCCATATGGCACGCGCCGTAATGGAAGGGGTGGCTTATCACCTGCGCTGGATCTGCGAATCGATGGAGCAGGTCGGCTTCAAGATCGATGAGTTCAACGGGATTGGCGGCGGGTGCAACAGCAAGGTGTGGGTGCAGATCATCAGCGATGTAACCGGCCGGCCGGCCGGTACGCGTAGTAAAGAACCATCTTGAGGCCGGTGCGACCGGCGCAGCGTTCACCGTGGCGGTCGGGTTGGGCTATTATTCAAGCATGGACGAGGTGGACGACCTTGTCAAGATCCGCCGGGAAGTCAACCCGGATGCATCACGCTGGAATCGCTACGACGCCCTCTACCGGGAATACCGCGATCTTTATGACCTGCTCGTGCCTGTCCACCGGAGGCTGCATCAAATCACATGAAAATATACATAGACCATCAAAAAGTAAATGCGCGTGCCCAGCTTGCGAATATTGCCAGCATCGGTGGGTTGTTTGTGCTGTTGGCGAGCGTTCTCATCCCGCTCTTTATTTCAAGCTGGGCGGGATTCTCATGGATATTGATGGTCATCGGGTTGGGCACAGCCATGGTCGGGATCTATTACGCCAACCGCTGGGTTCGCAAGCCGTGGCCGAAGGAAAGCCTCGATAAAGCCTTGAAGGCTTTCGACGACCATTATCATATTTACCACTATCCGT
>CAZPCR010000201.1:0-3528 GCA_964585035.1 uncultured Anaerolineaceae bacterium | reverse complement strand
CTCGATAAAGCCTTGAAGGCTTTCGACGACCATTATCATATTTACCACTATCCGTCACGCCTGCCTTGCGACCATATCCTTTTGTCACCGACCGGCCTGCTTGCCCTGGAGGTGGTTAATTTGAGCGGCAGCTTTTATTATCGCAACGGCCGCTGGAAAGAGGCCATGACGTTCGGGAGGGCGCTCCGTTATATAGTTGAAGAACGCGTGAAGGACCCCGTTTTATTCTCGCAAGCGATGGTCAATGAATTGAAGAGTCTGATCGAGAAGGAATTTAATGGAGAAGTAGTCGTCCCGATTAAGGCATTGACCGTATTCACTCATCCGGCCGCGGAGCTGGAAATCGAGGGAGCTTCCATTCCGGCCTGCAAACTTGAAAAACTTCGGAAACAGGCTGGTATTGTTTCAGAAAAGCTCTCCGACGAGTCTTATGAGAAATTGAGTTCGTTCCTGGAACATTTGGCAGTCGGCTAATATCTATTCATAGAACTGGCTTGAAGTATCGGAAAAGGAAATGCGCTGGGCGTTAACCCAGCGCATTTCC
Organism: uncultured Anaerolineaceae bacterium; assembly: GCA_964585035.1. Taxonomy (GTDB): domain Bacteria; phylum Chloroflexota; class Anaerolineae; order Anaerolineales; family Villigracilaceae; genus Fen-1038. The sequence continues at coordinate 2,984 of CAZPCR010000201.1, read as the reverse complement.
TTTTCTTAGTCCCAGGCCAATGGCGAACAACCCTTGCAGAGGGGCAGGGTCACGAATTGAAAAAATTGTCAGGTGGCCGGTCGATTAACCCCAAAGAGCCGGTTTGACCACCATCATGAAGACAATAATAATTACATCCACACCCACCAGGATTCCCAGTAACGTGCTCCTCTTCGAGGCTGCTTGATAATTCGGAGAGTCGAAACCCTCGTTGTCCAACAGCCGGATCTGCTCTTTGACAACCGGTGAATAACCGAAGATCCCAAGCAGGGTAGCGATGACGTATAAAGTCAGCCCGGTCAACAACCAGGGCGTCTTCAAGGGGATCGGAGCCAGAAAAGCCATGGTCAATCCGGTCAGCAGCAGTAATCCATAACAGGGATTGGCGACCCGGTCGTCAATTAATTTAATATTTCGTAGTACAAAGGGCAGAACTTTTTGATCGCGTGAAGCCCGTGCGATCCAGATCCCGTATGTGACGTTGGCTCCCACCGCGGTGATGGCCGCCATGATATGGATCCATTTTATGATCAGGAATAACATGGTTTTCTCCTCCTCCAAAGTTATGGTCACACAGGCTTTTTCAAATTTTAACTCAAAAATTACTTTGCCAGATTCAATTCTTCGATCTTAGTTGGAGTATTCTCTATAAATTACTTACCTCCTTCGTCATGCACCCCAATTGCTCGTATGTCTGAGGGGTGGGATACACATGAAAACACTATGGTTATTTCTAATGCAATTTTTCGTGCTTATCCAGCATGACAATAAATTGCTGCATGCGTTTTAACCGCGTCTCAGGTTTTCTGGCAGTTTGTAGCCTGAAAAGGATCGCGTAACGGTTTACGCTGTTGAGTGTGAGAAAAAAGGCTTTTGCTTTGGCGTGTTTATCAAGTTCTGCCTGAAAATCATCCGGGAGAGTGATCTTGCTTTGTGAATCATACGCCGCGGCCCATTGACCGTTTTCTTTGGCTCGTTCTATCGCTTTCAGCCCGGCTTGTTTCATTTGGCCGTTTCTGATCAGCTCCCCGGCTTTTTCACGGTTGACCGCTGACCAAATGCTCCTCGCACCGCGCGGTGTGAACTTTTGCAGCCAGGTAAACTCATCATAGGTTTTCTTCTGACCATCGATCCACCCGTAACATATTGCTATCTCAAGCGCTTCCGCATAAGTTACTGACTTTATGTCAGATGACTTTTTTGCGATCCTGAGCCACAGGCCAGGCGATATGGCCTGGTTTTTATCCAGCCAGATCGCCCAGTCTCTTTTCTCTTTAAATAATTTGATCGGTAATTCGCTTTTGACCTTTGGACTGGGCATCATTTATTGGCTGGGGCATATTCAAACTTAAACCCTTCGATCTCGATATACGGCTGCCATTTGCCATAGCTTACCGCTCGAACGCGGCGGGCGATCTCTTCTGCCGGCATATCGGGCCTGACCTTGAACAATTCGTTGAATTGTTTACGGGTGAAGGGAGGGCGTGTCCACATTTCATGAGAAACGGGCAGTTCCTTTCCCTCCGCCATCAACTGCGTGATCTCAAAGAACAGGGCAATTTGATTTTCGTACGTCCGTTTCAACAAGGCCGCCACGTCATCTTCGGGGTAAACGGCGAAACGTTTCACAGCGATAATATTGCCTGTGTCCACTCTGGCAGCCATATGGTGGCAGGTCGCGCCATATTCTTTAGCATCCTCATAAAGGGCAAAGTTGGTGCATCCGATACCGGGATATTCGGGCGGTGCAGGATGGAAATTGATGGCGGCCTTCCCGGCCTGCTTCAATATTTCTTCCGGAACAACCCAGCGCGATAAAAAGGAGATGATGTAATCGCCTTCCCAGCGCCGGGCGTCGTCTGAAAGCGGGTCGCCCCATTTGCCGAGAGAATAAGTTACCTGTGCAAAGCTCTCCTGACAATACTTCAGGGCGCGTGCACAATAAGGGTCATCCGTTTTACCGAGGAAGAGCAGGGAGAAATTGTTTTTAGTCATCCTCCAAATTATAATCGCGCTGCCTCGCTAAATAATAAAATCAAAATATTGGTTTATTTGTTTACGCAGTATTCTGTAGAATCAAAACGGCGTCGTCTGTGCGGAAGAGCCGCAGCACGACGCCGTCACTGATTCAAAATGAAGATCCGGATCACGTTGAAATATATTCCCTCAGGTTGTGTTCCACCGCGTACGCGGCTGCCTCGGCGCGATTGTTCACACCCAGCTTGGAAAGAATGCTTGAAACGTAGTTCCGTACGGTGCCTTCACCGAGGAACAATGACTTGGCGATCTCGCGATTCGTTTTGCCTTCCGAGACCAGTAGCAGGACGTGTTTTTCCTGCTGGCTGAGATGGGCAAAAGCCGAGGCTTCTTCTTCCTTGACCGCCCGGCGCACTTCCTGAAAGACGCGCTGTGTCACCGCCGGATCCAGCAGCGCCTCTCCCCGGCTGACGGCTTCGATCGCTTTGATCAAGTCCTCGCTTCCGACCTGTTTCAGCATATACCCTGAGGCGCCGGCGCGGATCGCCGAAAACAGCATTTCATCTTCAGCATAGGAGGTCAGCATAATGACTTTCGTGCCTGGAAATTTGTTGATGATCTCTTCACAGGCCTCGATGCCTGAGGTGCCCGGCAGCCGGATGTCCATGAGCACGACATCAGGTTTAAGGTCCGCCACCTGTTCCAGGGCTTCCCGCGCTGAGCCGGCTTCCCCAACAACTTCAAAGTGCGGGTGTCGATCCAGGAGCGACTTCAAACCAAGACGGACCACTTCATGGTCGTCTACTATAACTATCCTTTGTTTTGCCATAGGGGAATAATCTTCTCCAAGTTGTCCGTGTTTGAGTATAGTCGAGAGAAGAATGTCTGACAAGGGCGATTAGACAACCGCTCTAGCGCTTCTTATGATTTTTCGCGTCGATAATCTACAAATCTGTATCCAACGCCCCGTTCGGTCAATATATATTTTGGGTCGGCGGGATCTTTTT
>CAZPCR010000200.1:0-5705 GCA_964585035.1 uncultured Anaerolineaceae bacterium | reverse complement strand
GGCGATCCTGGCCTGCAATCTTCCATCTGGGACCCCAACACCGGATGTTGCGGCTTCACAGGTGGCTGCCATGCTGACCGCTCTGGAAACCACTGCCTCTGCGCCGCAGCCGGCAGTAACCGAAACGCCCGTTCCGTCCAATACCAACCCGCCTTCCTCTACGCCCACGCCCGGGAATCCGGTGGTGATCCATGACGCCTTATGCTCGCAAGGGCCGGGTAATGTCTATGAAGTGGTCAGCTCTGTCAAGACCGGCACGAAGGTCCAGTTGATCGGTGTGGGGAGCATAGCGGGCTGGTATATTATTACTAACCCCATCTACCATGATCCGTGCTGGATTGCGGCTGCCAACTTGCAAATTGACCCGTCTTATAACCTCTCGGGATTACAAGTGTATAACCCGCCTCCTACACCGACGCAAACGCCGTCCGATACTCCTGCCCCTACACATACGCCTGTTCCCACAACATAAAGTTGCGGAAAGAAATGAATTAACCCAGAAGGGAATTGTTAATGCGCGGATTGAGATTACTCATACTGTGTCTTTCCATACCTTTTATTACGCAGGCCTGTGGCGGAGTGGAGATTGTCGTTACGCCTGCCCCTCCGACTAAAATAGGTACGTTTACTCCCATCCCGACGTTTACTCAGCAGCCGCTTATTCCAACTAAAGCTGTTACGCAGATCCCCTCGGCAACGCCTCAACAGGGGCCGTATGTTCCATATTATGTGACAACCTCCGCCGATAACGTGAACCTGCGCACACAGCCGGGAACTTTATTCCCGGTAAGCAGACTCCTGGCAAATGGAACGCGCCTTCAGGTAATGGGACATTCACCGGGCGGGCAGTGGCTGTACGTCCTGACGGACTCGAATATCTATGGTTGGGTTTTAGTCTCATTGGTGAACGGTGGAAAGGATTCTGGCCCATCACCGCTTGTCACGCCCGGGAATGTTCAAACCATTAAGGGACAGGTGCTCGATCTGGCAGGCGTTCCGGTCAGTGGGATCGGGTTCGCGATAACGCAGGGCACCGGGCCCAAAGCACCGCGGGGTGATGCTGCAACGGATGGCACCGGCCAGTTCTATGCCTACCTGCCATTATCAGCCAGTGGGCCCTGGCTGGTTTCATATGTGTCTGTGGATTGTAAGAGCAATACCATGGATGCAAACTGTAACTGCGCCGGCGGGAGATGCGGGAAGGCCGACCCTGATAACCAGACCATCACCCTTCCTTATAATGCCACCCTGCAATTCACATGGAGATAAATTAAACTCGTCCCATTTTTTTCCGGGTGCTTTATTAAGATATTTTCTTCAATATACTTAATCGAACGGACCACCCTGGCGTTTGCGTTTTACCTCGCCCCTCTTCTTTTTAGATACCAGGCGCTTTTCTTTGGATGCGGCGCTCGGCCTTGTTTTCCATCGAGGTTTCGGTTTCTCGAAAGATTTCGTGACCAGCGCCGCGAAACGCGCAAGTGCGTCTTCACGGTTTTGGTCCTGGGTGCGATAGCGCCGGGCCTCGATCACCAGCACGCCCTCATTTGTGATCCGCTTGCCGGCCAGATGGAGGAGACGCGACTTTACCGCCTGAGGCAGGGCCAGTGAGCCGCGCACGGCGAATCGCAGCTGCGCGGCAGTAGCAACCTTATTGACATTCTGGCCGCCGGGGCCGGCCGAACGGATGAAGTCGAAGGTTAGCTCACGTGTGCAGCGTTGAAGGATGTAGTCAAGCTCGTCCATGGATCATAGTATATCTATTTACCCCATAAAAACAACACTCCCCATTTTTGAAAATGGGGAGTGTATCGTTTAGCTAGAACATCAGATCGTTGACCGTCTTCATCATCGTCGGAGCGGGGCGCAGGTCGGCTTCGGTGAGGCGGTTGAGGGGGGTATCCACCAGGTTATAGGTCTCAGTCAGTGCAGGCTTGGTCGTATCGACGTACAAGAGACCCGTCACCATCCATTCGTTGCGCTGGGCCTCTTCCAGTATCCGTAAGGCCTCAAAGCGGCTGGTGGGGTTGTAATCCTTGTCGAGGTTCTTCAGGATGATGGTCGAGCCGTCGTGCAAGGCCACTTCACGGACTTCGCCTTCCATCATCTCTTCCTCGAGGATGATCTCATTACGAGGGGCGATGTAGGTAATATCGTGCAGCGGCTCTTCGTGGTCCTTGCCCCAGGTGTAGGAGTGGAAGGCGTTGCTCTGGTTGTTGAAGGTGACGCAGGGGCTGATGATGTCCAGCACTGCGATACCGTTGTGCGATAAGGCTGATTTGAGCAGCTCCTTGACCTGTTTGGGGTTGCCGGCGAAAGAGCGAGCCACGAAGGTGGCATTGGATGCCAGCGCCTCCATGCAGATGTCGATGGGCATATAAGCGTTGGTGCCCTGGTGTTTAAGGTTAAGGCCTACTTCAGCAGTGGCGGAGAACTGACCTTTGGTTAGGCCGTACACGCCGTTATTTTCCACGATGTAGAGCATGTTGGGGTTGCGGCGCAAAATATGTTTGAACTGGCCCATGCCGATGCTGGCCGTATCTCCGTCGCCGGAGATGCCGATGCCCTTGAGGTGCCGGTCGCCGAACATGGCGCCCGTTGCCACGGACGGCATACGTCCGTGCAGGCCGTTGAAGCCGAAGGTGCGGTTGAGGAAATAGGTAGGCGACTTGCTCGAACACCCGATGCCGCTGAACTTTACGACGTCTTCAGGCACCACGTTCATTTCATACAGGGCGCTGACGATCTGGTTCGAGATGGAGTTGTGCCCGCAGCCCTGGCACAGGGTGGTGGGGTTGCCGCGGTAATCGTTCTTGGCGAGACCTACCGTATTGACCTGGGTTGGTGCGCCAGCCATTGGAAGAGTTGCATTCATAGGTTTATCTCCTTAAAATCCACTTTACACTGCTAAACATCTAAATTATTTGCGCTTTGGTTTCGCTGATATTTTCTTTGCAGCTTTCTTCGGTTTTGAAGCGGCCGCCTTCTTGATGGTAACTTTCTTTTCTTTGGTGATTTTTGTTTTTGCCACATTAGTTTCCAGTGAAGGATAGGACAGGATGCCCTCACGCACCCAGGTTGCCGAGGCAGGCAGGCCGTCGCCGAAGGCCACGTTCCTGAACTTCCCGGCCTGCTCGGGGTATTCGATCTTGAGCAGCTGGCTCATCTGTCCGTCGCGGTTCATCTCGACCACAAAGATCTGGTCGTATTTCTCGATGAAGGTCGCCACTTCGTCCGTGAAGGGAATGGCCCGCAGGCGCATGTAGTCGGTTTTGAGGCCGTGGTCATCGACCAACTGCTGCTGCGCTTCGAGTATGGCAGACTCAGTAGAGCCGAAGGCGATGATCCCAACTTTCGCACCGTCCATGGTGCGAATGACCGGGCCGGGGACGAATTTCCGGGCCGTCTGGTATTTCTTCTTGAGGCGGTCCATCATGCGCTTCCAGACTTTGGCGTCTTCGGTATAGCGCGCTTCTTCGTCGTGGCCGGAGCCGCGCGTGAAATAGGCGCTGGCGATATGCTTATTGCCGGGGACCGTGCGGTAAGGGAATCCGTCGCCGTCTTTGTCGAGATAGCGGGACCAATTGCCCTTGATCTCGTCCAGGTCTTTTTCCCACAGCACCTTGCCGCGCTGCATGGATTTATCGGGATAGATAAATGGCTTGCTCATCCATTGGTTCATGCCCATATCGAGATCGCTCAGCACGAACACAGGCGATTGCAGCTGCTCGGCGATATCGAAGGCGCGCCAGCCGAACTCGAAACACTCGTTCACACCACCAGGCAGCAATATGATCTGCTGCGTATCGCCGTGACCCATAAAGTTGATGAAGCTCAGGTCGCCCTGGGAGGTGCGGGTGGGCAGGCCGGTGGAAGGGCCGATGCGCTGTACGTCCCACACGACGATCGGCACTTCGATGTAATAGGCCAGACCCGCGAACTCGGTCATCAGGCTCAGGCCGGGGCCGGAGGTGGATGTCATCGAACGGAGACCGCTCCAGCCGGCGCCAATGGTCATGCCGATGGCGGCCATTTCATCTTCCGCCTGCAAGACGGCGTAGGTATGCTTGCCGTCTTCGCGTTTGCGGAGCTGGGGCAGGTAATCGTTAAGGGCTTCCGCCAGTGAAGAGGCGGGAGTGATCGGATACCAGGCCGCGAACTGGACGCCGCCAAATATGGCGCCGATCGCCCCGGCGGTGTTGCCGTCCGTCATGATCAAGCCGTCGGTCTTATCCATCGGCTCGATGAAAAAATTGTCTTTCTTTTCGAGGTTGCCTTTGGCCCACTGGACGCCCATTTTGATGGTGTTCAAGTTCATGTCGATGGGCTTCTTTTTGCCTTTGAAATGGAAGTTCAGTGCGGCTTCGATCTTATCCAGGTCGATACCCAGTATATGGGCTACTACACCGACATAGACCATGTTGCTAACCAGGTCGCGGAAATCGGAGGGGATGGTGGCGTCGCTGCGGACGATCTGCTTGACGGGCATCGGATAGGCGGTAATATCGGTGCGGGTGATGGGCTGTTTGATATCGTCGGCGTAGAAGAACACCCCGCCGGGCTGCACCGAAGCCAGGTCACGCGCGAACGAGTTGGGGTTGATCGCAACCACAATCTCCTGCACGTCGCGGCGGGCCAGGTATCCGTCCTTGCTTACACGGATGGTGTACCAGGTGGGCAGTCCCTGAATGTTGGAAGGGAACAGGTTCTTGCCCGAAACGGGGATGCCCATTTTAAAAATGGCCCGCAAAAGAGTCGTGTTGGCGGTCTGGCTGCCGGAGCCGTTGACCGTGCCGATCGTGATCGAAAAATCGTTGACTACTTTTTCTTTAACATTTGTTGCAGGGCTTACCATTTTCACCTCGATTGATTCAAGCAGGACGCTGGGCGAGCAGGTCCACGTGTTTGATCAGGACCTCGCGTCCGGCGTCGTAATTTCCATTGCAGATACATTCCACCATCTCGGCGTGATACCCCCAGACTTCATTCAGATAATCCATGCCGCCTGCATACAGGTTAAGGCCCACCGCTTCGTAGGCATCCCAATAGGCCTCGATGATGCCGGTCACGAACGGGTTGTCGAGGCGGGAATAGATGAGCAGGTGCAGCTTGCGATGTTCTTCATGGGGGACGAGCGGGGGATTCGCAGCCAGCTTAGCGCGGGCACGGCGGATGATGTCGTTCAATTCGACCTTATCGTCATCGGTCAACTCACAGACCGCCTCGTTCCAATAAGCGGTCTCGATATGATTGCGAAGTTCGGCGAATTTGTTGAAATGACCGTCATCGAGGGCCAGCGCATAACGCAGGCTCTGCTTGACGGCGGGTGTGAAAGAGAAGGAGAGACGGCGCGTGCCGGTGCGAGGACGGACCTCGACCAGGCCGAGGGCGCGCGCCACTTCAAGCTGCTCACGCAGGGCCGCCAGGCTGATGCCCAGGTCTGCACTTAGTTTGTTTAACGAAGGCAGGCCGTTTTCGGCTTCGGGGTGGGAAGCGAGATAGCGGAGGAACTCGGAGATATCAACGGAAGTACGGTCGCGGAGCATATTATATGATTAATCCGATTAATAGGATTTTACTAGTTAATTGGAGGATTGTCAAGGAAGAGAACAGAGCTAAGAGATAAACCACTAAGAGCACAACGGAGCACAAAGGAAAAAAATAGAAAAGATGCGTAGGAGTTGACCCACAGGGCGCTTTGCGAA
>CAZPCR010000199.1:0-5713 GCA_964585035.1 uncultured Anaerolineaceae bacterium | reverse complement strand
TCGCTGACCTTGTTGACTAATTCCACGACGTATGAGAAATCGGACGACGACAGGGAAAGCAAAGCCAATTCCTCGAAACCAGTCGCGTTGATGGCCGCTTCAGCGGCTTCGACGATCTCATCCACGCTACGCTCACGGACGGGCCGTGTGATCATACCGGCCTGGCAGAACCTGCAGCCGCGTGTGCATCCCCGCATGATCTCCACTGACACACGGTTGTGGACGACCTCCATGTTCGGCACGATGAACGTGGTCGGCGGGGGAGGCAGCTGCGCCACGATCCGTTTGATGACCGGGTTGGCGATGCCTTCGATCAATGTGTCGACATGCGAGACCGTTCCGTCATCCAGGTAATGGGCTTCATAAAACTTCGGCACGTATACGCCCGGGATAACAGCCAGTTCGTGAAGAAGTAATTCGCGATTAAAAGTTGTGGATTCCGTGCCATTGCCTATGTTCGACTTGTCACCTTTGACCCTTTGAACGGTATTAATAATTTCGTGAATGACTTCCTCCCCCTCGCCGATCACAAATGCATCGATGAAGGCATGCATCGGCTCAGGGTTTGTTGCGGCGTGACCGCCGGCGATTACGATCGGGTGTGAGGCGTCGCGATCTGCGGAACGGACGGGAATGCCGGCCAGGTCCAGTATGTTGAGAGTATTTGTGTATAGCGTTTCGTAGGGCAGGGAGAAGCCGATGATGTCGAAGTCGCTCAGGGCGTGTTTGGATTCGAGCGAGTAAGCCGGGATGCCGGTCGTACGCATCAAGACTTCCATATCCGTCCATGGTGCATACGCGCGTTCGGCCAGCGCAACCCCGCGTTGATTGACCTGATCGTAAAGGATCTTCAGACCGACATTTGATACACCGATGTCATAGATATCGGGGAAGACGAGGGCAACCTTCGTTTCTATCTTGTCCCAATCCTTGACTACGATATTGAGCTCTCCGCCCACATAACGGCCAGGTTTTTGTACTTTTAAAAGGATTTTTTCGAGTTTTATCTCGATTTGGTCTGGAGAAAGCATGGCCGTCATTATACTTGATAAAAACTATCAAATATGCAAGGTGCGCAAAGGGACGAAAGTGGCAACCTATAATCGCTCTGATAAAAAGCAAATTTATAAAGGAGGCTTGTAATGAAAAAATTATTAACCTTGACCCTCGCTTTCGTTTTGACGGGTTGCGGCGCTCTCTCACCGGCTGCCACACCGACCGCCGTGCTGCCGACTTCTACACCTGTAGTCCTTGTCCAAACTGTCGTGGTCACTGTCGTCCCAACTCAGGCGCCTACGGAGGCTCCCAGTAATACCTCTGCTCCAACTCCAAGTCCTGAAGTGGTTGTTGTTACCGCCACGGGTCCCGCGGCGGCTGCCTCGACCAACCTGACCATCCCGACCAGTCTGGCCAGCCCGACGCCAATTGGTGGTGCGGCCATTCCGGTGGTCACGGCTCCCTATCCAGCAAACGTTGGAGGAGGTTTTTTTACAAACCTGACCCGCTCAGCTGACACTTTCTACTTAAAATGTCAACCCGATACGATCACCTTCGGCGTATCAACAAGCAACCCATATATCACTGAGGTGGATCTTTTCTATCGCATAGAAGATAGATTGAGCGTAAGCATCACAAATTGGAAAGATGGAGCGAAGATGGTGTCCGATAAAAATGGCAATTTCACAGTTGCTTTTACGGGTGCAATGGTGACTCCTGATTCCCGGAGTCATAAGGCCTGGTTTGATTATGAGTTTGTCGGGATAAACAAATTGCAGCAGACTGTTGGCCGCTCCGCAAAAATTTCCCAGCAGATAACCTATAAGATTGATTGCACCGATTAATTTTTCTGCGATGCATATAAATATAAAAACGAGGGAAGTAATCCTTCCCGCGTTTTTATATTTAAAACTTTTTAGTATTGACTCGCAATAACTACATAAAGCATCCGAAAAAATGGATGTATGCGGGGGCGTACGCCCCCGCATACATCCATTTTTTCGGTATTTCTCCTCCCAGGCTGAAAGCCTGGGAGGAGAGTTTAAGTAAATACATCTTTAAATATCAGCCGCGACCGGTTTTTTTGATAAACCTTCCCGACCCCACAACCAGATCGCTCCCAGTCCAAAGAGAATAACGATAATGTTTATCAGACCACCCAGAAAGCCGGGGATCAGTGGGAAAGTGAACAGGGCAACGACAATTACTGTAATGACAACGCCGATCACCATTGGCCAGTATTTATGTTCGGCAAGTGGCGAGTTGGCGCGAACAAGCATCCATTTGCCCAAAGTGATCCCGAATACAATCTTAGCCAGGAACGAAGCTGCCAGTATAAATGCCAGGATTGTTGCGAAGAATAATAGTATGCCTGTAAAGACAATCGCAGCGCTCAGGCCGCCCAGGGTAATGACACCAAAAATTACAGCGCCCAGGACCGTCACGAAAATTATCATAAGGAGCGAAAAGAAGAAACCGGCAAAAGTGACCACTCCCCACCCAAGACTGGGCCAGGGTTGAGAATGCAGTTTTTCACTAAGTTTATTAGTAAATGAAGGGAACAACCACAGGACTAGGAAACCAAGCAGAAGCAGGCTAACCAGCCAGCGCACCTGGCTAAAGCCCCATGTCACTACCTTGAGCCTGGCAGTCTCCTGTGCAGTGGGTTTATTTCGGTCCACTTCAGGGAGCGTACGCGTGATCTTTCCACCTACTACTCCGGCCGGGAAAGAAAGGTCGTTACGTTGAGTGTAAACCAAATTACCGGCGATCCTGACTGAAGGATCGATGGTAAAACCTTCCTTAACCACCGGTACGGGGACGGTGGATTGTTGCATGTACATGGTTGGTGGCGGTCCGCTGCGTGTTTGACCGGCCTCGCCAACTTGGGCATTAACGTCGCCGCCGACATTACCGTCTATTTCCAGGGCTGAAGTGGCAATGGAAACATTGCGTGTCACATCGGCGCCTAGAAGGACCTGGCCGCCTGCAAAGATAACATCGCGGCCAACCGTGCTTCCCTTGCGCACTTCGAGGCTGTAACCAGCGCCGACAATGTCTCCGCTGATCCTCGCCTTCTCGCCGACGAAAAGCACCGAGCCGGCCATGCGGATATCGCCGGTGACTGTCCCATTGACAACCACGGTTTGAGCCGCGGTCATCAGATCACCGTTGATGGTGCCGTCGACTGTGACTGTTTTCGCAAAAGCGATAACGTCGCCATTGACCGTGCCGTCCAGCACAAACTCGTTCGCACCGATATATAAGTCATCGTTGATGGTATCGCCTGCCTGTACTACGATTTTGTCCCCGCTGCGGCCATCAAAGGCATAAGCCGGTGAGACCATTGTGATGGTCAGCAGGATGAATAAAGTCAGGGCGCTGAAAAGTTTATAGATTTTTGACATGGCATTCTCCTTACTCAAAAAGACCGGGAATGAGATATGGTTCTCTCTGAAATTACCTACGTAAATGGAACGGCATGGTTGTAGGAAATAACGGCGCATACGAATATCTACTCATAGCCTTACTATGAAATTTCGAACAAAGAATTAGCGCAGGGCGTACGCCCTGCGCTAATTCTTTGTTCGAATCCCGACATCCCCGATCAAGGGAAAGTCGTGACTTGTTTCTATTTAAAGATACTTATTTGCCTAACTTCTTCTTAAATGACTCTGTCAGTGCAGGCAGGATCTGGAAAAGATCTCCTACAACACCGTACCTGGCCACCTTGAAGATGGGTGCATCCGGGTCTTTGTTGATGGCAACGACCACCTTGGCGGACCGGATACCGACGATATGCTGGATGGCTCCCGAAATGCCACAAGCGATATACAGATCGGGTGAGACGACCTTTCCAGTCTGGCCGACTTGGTGGGAGTACGGAATATAACCGCCATCCACCGCTGCACGCGAAGCGCCGACTGCGCCGCCCAAAACCGATGCCAGCTCTCCGACCAGCTTGAAGCCTTGTTGTGCGCGCCAAATTTCGGTCTGTTTCTCATCCATACCTGCGGGCGGAGTGAGGGATGGATTATTGGAGACGCCGCGTCCGCCGGAAACGATCACACTCGCGTCAGTCACACTGACAGCGGCTTCTGTCAGGGTGTAACCTTCTACCTTTGACAATCCAGCGGTTTTGGCTTCGACTTTCACAGCGCTGCCTGCCCGATTCTTCTCCTGGGCAGGGCGGGGGAAGGCGCGTGCACGCAGCGTGGCAATGATCGGCTTGCCTGAGCAGACGGTTTTTTCCATCAGCTTGCCTTCGTATATGGGGCGCGTCGCTACAACTTTACCGCCTTCCACTGCCAACCCGGTCAAGTCAACCAGCACGCCTGTATTCAGGTCAATGGACGTCATGGCAGCCAGCTCGCGAGTCCGCGAAGTAGTTGGGAGCAGGATCAGGTCTGGAGAGCGCGAAGAAGCCAGAGCACTCAAGGTGGCAGCATAGGCCTCGGCGGAATAGTCCACCATGCCGGGGTCGTCTGCAATCAAAACCTCATCGGCCCCAAATTCAAAGGCGGCGTTCGTCAACGCATCTAGACCCGAACCGAAGATTACTGCTGCGGCATCCCCTAAACTTTTCGCAACTCCGAGCGCTTCCCATGCGGCAGGTTGTACCTGGCCTTTAAAGTGATCGATGTAAACGAGGGTTTTCATAATACTTTCTCCGCCAGGATCTTATTCGTTAACGTTTCGGCAATGGCAGCCGGACTGTCACCGGGGATGATCTCGCAGGTGACATCGCGGCTGGGCGGCGTAATGAGTTCAATGCGGCTGACCAGTGCCGCGGGTGCGGAAATACCCACGTCACTCAGGGACCAGGTGGGGATCTCAGCTTTCGATGCCTTGCGGATGCCCATGAACGACGGGTAACGCGGCTCGCCGATGCTTTGAACAACGCTCAACACGGCGGGCAGCTTGGTACTGACGATCTGGCGTCCCTCTTCGATAACGCGTTCCACTTGCAGGCTTTGGGCGTCGATTTTGATCTGCCCGGCCATCCCAAGCATGGGCCAACCGAGGATGCGCGCCGTCTGTGCCGCAGTGAGACCTGAACCATCGTCGAGGGTCTGGCGACCGAAGACGACCAGGTCCACACCGCCGATCTTTTTGATAACGGCTGCCAGGACGTGCGCCGCGCCTTGCGTATCAAGCTGTGCAAGGCCTGGGTCGGATATGAGGATGGCGTTGTCTGAGCCCATCGCGAGAGCGTGCTTGAGTGCCTCCTTGGCAGACTCAGGTCCGATGCACACGGCCGTGACCGTACCGCCTTGCGCTTCCTTCTGCTGGAGCGCCCCTTCGACGGCGTACTCGTCGAAAGGGTTGATGACCAATGGCGCGTCTCCCCACGAGATTTGCCCATTTTCGGCTCGAACCTTGGCTTCTGAATCAGCCACTTGTTTGATGCAGGCAATGATTTTCAAGAGGTTCCTCCTATTTATGAAAGTGCATTGGGTTTTGAGGTGGAACTATTTTTTTACAATTTGCTCATGTTTAAGGGGGTTTTTCTGTCTGATATATTATAACTTATCCGTGCTAAATTGAACTAACGAAGGTTGTATGCAATCAATTCCTTTTGATTATAAATGTAGCAAACCGTTTATTTAGGGTGAAGAGCTTCGCTGCGTATCCCCCAAAAACGATTTCCTTACGGAATTTACGGATAGGCTGAAGATAATTCCATAAACATTTGTGGTTCTGTATTACGGTGTTG
>CAZPCR010000198.1:0-5725 GCA_964585035.1 uncultured Anaerolineaceae bacterium | reverse complement strand
CGTTATAAGCCATGGAAGCGATGGAATTGGCTGCGTTGATCATCTTGCGGCGGATCGAATGGCTTTCGACGATGTGCCCATACGATTCAGCATTTAACGAGGTCGGCACCTGATTGACGAGCGCCGTTAAATATGCAGGCCCGCCGATCTCGGATAGCTGGCCTTTGCGGTCCAACTCTTCATTGATCGTCAGCAGGTCGATTGGGATGCGTTGTTCGTGAAGGCTCGTAAATGCTTCCCAGATCCATTTGTGACGATGAATGTAAAAATCGTCGGCCTGCAGAAATTGGGCTACATCGTAATAGACTTCCGGGTTAATAAGAACCGCCCCTACGACGGCTTCTTCGGCTTCTCGGTTATGCGGAATGCTTGGCGCGGCGGGGGCGGTTGTTTCTTCAGGGGGTGAAAAATCGGTCATTTCTTTTTCGGTTTTTTCGGTTTATCGGTCTTGTCGGTTGGAGGTTTATCGGAATTGTCTTCCTCGTCGGGCTTGTTTTTGTCGTCAAGTTTATCGAGGTCAAGCTTGCCGAGAAAATCTTCAAAGACTGATAAACGCTCAGTATTGACTTCTCCAACGGGGGGAGTGGGATGCGTCAGGTTTTGTTTTTTTCCGGTATTGTCTGAGGCCGCTTCTACATCGGTCTCCGGTGTGATACCTGCCCCCTGCATCACGCTTTCGTCCACCAGTATCGAAACATGCGCCCGCACGGCGAGCGCGATCGCATCCGATGGCCGGGAGTCAACGTTGGTCTCCTGCCCATTGACTTCGGCTACGATATTACCGTAGAAAATGTCTTCCTTAAGGGAAATAATCTCGATGCGTTTGATCCTGGCATTAAATGTAGTGAAAACGTTTTTTAGAAGATCGTGGGTGAGCGGCCGGATTATTTCCACTTCCTGCAAGGCAACCGTGATCGCTTCTGCTTCATAGGGTCCCACCCAGATGGGGAGATAACGGTCGGCACCCACCTCGCGCAGAATCACCAGCCTCTGCGGGGACATTAAATTAACACGCACACTATCAATCGTTACTTCAATCATTGTTAACTCCAGAAGTGACTTATTTTATCATAACACCGTGGGGAGATACACGAAGGCGCTTGACTTAGAATTATTTAATATTTGTCGGCTGGACATGGTGATTTCTTTATAAAGCAGAACAGCCGCTGAATAAGCGGCTGTTTGAATTTGTTTTAATTCTAGGCGTCCAGGTGATAGGTATGATACGCGTTCTGGCAGGGGTTACCCCAGCAGATGTGCATCTCACGTGCAGTCAGGTCAATGACCATGGCGTTGATGGTCTTTTCGCGGTCGAGTGGATCTGACCACTCGGTGGCATGGTTGCAAATCGAATTAGGTAAATTTACGTGATCCTTTTGAATGGCCTGTAGCGTCTTGATCGTATGGCTGGAACTCTCGCGGAGCAAGCGGTTGGCACGGAAATAACGTACGCGTGAAGAGATCAATTCTTCAGGTTCACTCTCAATCTCTTTCATACTTGGAGAGAGATAATGATTGGTATGTACAATATATCCGTCCGTCCCGTGAAGCAACTCGAATCGCCGGGCTGAGACTTCAATGGAATACATCTCACCACTTTCGTGGAGAAGAAGATGGTTATACCCGGCAGCGCGATGGGGAAGAAGTGAGCGTCCGATGGCACCTGAAATACGGTGGGCGGCCAGTACTGCGCGAGCGACCACCAGGCGCGGGATCCCGATGCGCGAATCAGTGGGATAAACCGAATCGATTAGTTGGGCGAGGCCATATGCATTAAATCCTACATTGGGCAGAAGCGCACCGTATGTCATTGCAAGGAAAGGCGGTTCATCTTGGGGTTTTGCCAGGATCACGTATACGTCGTCTTCGTCTTCCGGCACCCAGTCTTCGGTGTGCGCCGCTAATACATGGCCATCTGCCGTGCGTTGTTCGTTCACTGCAAAACTCGTGCAGCGTGTAAGATGCAGGGCGTCCATTGTTACTGCTTCCATGGCGTTAATTGCCATCACATCATCGAACACTACATTGGCGCCCTCGGCTATGCCGCGCATTTCATCCACGTATTGGGGATATCGTTCTTCTGCAAACGGTAAATATTTTCGCGCCTGGATCTGTGCGCCCTCCCAGGTCAGTTCGAGTTGATCGTACGATTGTTCGATCAATTTATGACCGTTGGCTATGCTGTGTTGTATCTGCTCGCGGCGTGCTTCGCCAATCTGGCATCCCATCTCGCGGTGGGTGCCCGATACTTGGATCAATGGTGGCGGGGCGTTGTGAACAGGTGTATTTGGTATTTCGATTTTTGGCAGCATGGTTTCCTCGTATAATCAAACCTGCCCCGGCGCTATTTACCGGGGCAAGTTCATTATATCATGAGGATATTTATCCTCTTTTTATTCTCGATAGATCATGAAATATGCGAAAGTAATCCGATTATAAGAGGTTCACAATGTTGGCGGAATTGAAGCGCCCGTTCCGCTTCCAAGGTTTTCAGAAGTGACCATCACTGCAGGATGATAAACAGGCCGTGTGCCAAACATTGTAACCACCGCAGCTCCCAAACCGATAAGCCCCACCAGCACACCTGCCAGCCATCCGATACAAGGGACAAGGTTGACTGTGCCAAGCGCGATCGCCAAAAGGAATGTTCCGAACCCGGCGGAAAGCACCGGTTCCCAGGTTTGATGGATGGCTTTTGTAAAGCGGTCGCCGACTTCCATGCCAAAGGCAACCACTCCAAACAGCAAAGCGAGGCCAAGCAGAAATGTTACCGCTAAGGCAACAGGTATCAAGATCAATGTAACGGTTAGGATGATCAGTGTGATCGGAGCTAGAAAGATGGTCAAAAAACCAATGCTACCAGCCATGAAGGGTTGGGTGAGCACAGCCTGTGCAACGCGGTCGAGTTGTGGATGGAGAAAAATGGTTAGTAACATTGCCATAATGGCGAGACCAAGCGCCTGGAAGAAAATGCCGGCAGCCGCTCCCAAGGGACCAAAGTTAATATCAAATTTTGGCGCAGGAGGTACAGGCGGTTTTTGAGTATTCGGTACATTGGGTAGTTGGAGATTGGGTGGAGGCAGATTGGAAACAATATTTCCACCTATGACTGCGCCATCTGTCCGTTGAAGCGAACCACCCACGGTTACTACATTGCCTGCCAACGAAGCCTTATCACTCATGGATACCAATCCACCAATTACTACGGCATCACCGGTCCCTTTACCATCGAGATTCAAGTTCCCGCCGATGACTACGATATCGCCATTAACTGTAGCGTTCTGTTCGATGTTCGCCTCGCCTCCGATGACAACCAGATCCCCTTCCAAGGTATCGCCGCTTTTAAGTGTAAAGTTTTGACCGACGATCACACGTCCATCTTTGGGGTTGGCTTCATCCTGGGCAAAAACCGTGTGGACGGGCAGAAGGAAAAGGGCAAGTAAAGCCAGTATGTATACCAATTTTTTCATCTTTCAAACTCCTTGCGGTAGACGATTAACCCGCCAAATTGAGACTATGCACAAATAACTGAACCCGGAGACCACCATTAATATAACGAACAAACCGGCTGGTGAAACAAAGCTTGGCACCACTCGTAAGAGGATGGCAGCAGCCTCACCCAGCGCCTGTAGGGATGTTAAGACATATAGGAAATAGCCAACAGCGGTTGTGATCCATTCGGCGGGAGAACTTAAAGCTTCCTGGATAACTGGTCCCGCCAGCCAGGAAATAAGTCCCAACCCACCCAGGACAAGCACCAGGATCCCAACCATCTGACGCCACTTTTGCTCACTGCGGCGACGCACCAACCTTGCCTTGAACCGGTCTGAAAAACCGGGAGTAGGTGAAATCATTTGTGTAGAATGTAAAGCCAGATTGGATTCAGCGAGGGCTGAGCAAGAAGTGCATAACCTTAAGTGAGATAGCAGGTCACGCTTTTGTTCTGGTGTAAGCGGCTGATCATCCAACAGCCAATCTTCAAAAGGCCGGTGATTCATGGGGCCTCCTTTCAGGTTTGGATCGAGGTGTTTCCGCCTGCCACAGTCCGGCAAGCTCACGGCGTGCCCGGTGAAGCCTCGATTTTACGGCACTTACCGTAAGGTTAAGCGCCTCGGCGATCTCCGCTTCGGAACAATCGTTCCAATAGCGCAGGACAATTGCTGCCCGATCCACCGAGTCGAGGCGCCTGAGTAAACCCTGTATTTGTTCACGCTGTTCGTTATGTACAACTTCCGACTCGGGATTGGGCGCATCGGCGTCCGGCAGCTCAAAGCCGCCTTCTTCCTCGTCCTGATCGATGGATGCCATCGAAAATTTACGGCGGCGAAGACGGTCTATGCAATAGTGCGCTGCAATCGACAGGAGCCACGTAGCAAACGGCCGTTTACTGTCGTAGCGATGGATGTGCTGAAAAGCTCGCAGAAAGGTCTCCTGCGCCGCGTCTTCTGCGGATTCAGGCTCACCTAGCATGCGATAGCACAAGTTATAGACGTGTTTTTGGTAGGTTTCCACCAAATTGGTGAAGGCTTCGTCGCTACCTTGCTGGGCTTGAAGCACCCAGGTCATCTCTTCGCTCACACGTTCTCCTTTGCCGTTCTACTTACTTTTACGCAGGAAGCATCGGGAGGTTGCATGCCTTCCAGATAGATTCATTATATAGTAGATATCATCCGTTAAAACAAAAACAGAAAGATCTACCTACAGATCAGGCAGCGACAACAGAGTGCATGGCGAATTTCGCCGAATTATTATTTGCAACGAAAATTTTGTAAAGCTTCGATCAGCAGGTTCTTGGGAAGATCTGGCTGGGGAGCGTAGGCTTTCCAGGCAAAGGCGCGACCGCCGCAAATCCACGCCGCTGCACCGCCATTAGGAAGGATTGGTGTTGCAATAGTAGTGATTGGGACGTAGGTGACATTCAAGTTCCCCACCAATAGTGGTTCAAGATTGCCACTGCGTGTATCCACCTTCGCGTCAAGGATCAAATCAAGCATGAACTGCGGATCGATACTACCCGGTGCATTCTGCCAAACAAATTGAATGAATAATTTGGCATTATATGCGGCCAGGATACCCTGGGATGCCGTACTGGGTGCCGCTGGATCACGCTGCGCAGTGACGTCAAAAAATGCCATATCCGAGGGATGACCAATGCAAAATTGATATTCACAAAAAAGGCCGGCCAGGCTGGCAGGTGTGGAAGTGGGTAGACTTACCGGTGAAGGATAAGGTGTATAAGTTGGGATGGCTGCAACTGTTTGTTGGACCGCGATGTTTATTTGTACATTCTCTCCTGGCATCGTAAGGCTACACGCCGTGATAAAGAACGAACAGATTAACAACAAAACAAGGATGCGTTTCATGGGCAGGCTTTCTGGATCGCAGGCGCGATAGCTTCTGCAAGCAACCTCTCACCATCCGGATTCAGATGCAAGGGGGTATCGGTGAAATAATTGGAAGGGAATATATTCCAAAGATCGAGATAATTCCAGTCATTTTGGATGGCTGTATCGCCAAGATATTGGCGATATTGATCGTATGCCCAGCGTGGGTAGTAACTGTTGTATCGCAGGTCGCTGTTGGGAATACCATTGAGAATTAACATCGGTTCATTGATCAAAAGGACTGGAGTCTTCCCGGCAAGTTCATAGAAATCTCTAACCTGATCCAGAGAAACTTGTGATTTACGCAGAGTTGGGGGCCTCAGTCCTTCAAAAGTTGTATC
>CAZPCR010000197.1:0-5760 GCA_964585035.1 uncultured Anaerolineaceae bacterium | reverse complement strand
CACTCACAGTAATATTTACGACCGTTCTGGCGCTTGGATGGGTCTGGACTGAGTTTTTGGTAAATCAAGGCTATATAGACAGTAACCAGCGTCTGTACGTTCTTATAGCTTTGACCCTGCTATTGGCAATTCAACAGATATATCTCAGACTTCCTCATCCTGAAAAACGAGGCATGATAGAGAAACGCAGGCAAATAATTCAAGACAAGTTACAAAGTTTCCTAAGCGAATATTATGGAGTTCTCAAATCCAAGTACAAAAATAAAAAAGCTTTTCCGGTAGTCCGCGTAAACGTTATGCTTCCCACCAAGCGATATAGAGGAATATTTGGCACGTATTTAAAGATATACTACGTTTTCTGCCCGCCAGGGATTGTCTATAGTGACCAGGAACTTTCGCTGGCCTGGAAGAAAGAGGAGGGCACGTGTGGATGGGCCTGGTCGAAGAAAGCAAACAGCGTTTACGATTCGAGGAACCCAGCCTTAAAATTACCTGCTAAACGTGTAAAAACACAACATACCCTATCCGTCAGGGGAATCAGATCTACGTTAAGCATTCCCATTTGGTTGGAAGACACCATCGTTGGAGTTCTTAATCTTGACAGCAAACAAAATGTCAGAGACACCGATTTTACGGACGGGGATATTTGCGCTTTAGCAGTAGGTTGTGCAGGGATATTGAGTGGACAATGCCATTTAGATGGTGTGGAAGGATAACGACATGAGAAGGAAGAACATCATAGTCCCATCAACGGATACGGACGTTGCAACAATCAAGCTGGGGCCCGAGCATAAAGAAAAGATAGACATCATGATCCAGAGGATCTTGGAAAACGAGAAAACCTCTCTCATGGAAAAAATGAAGTTCATAATATCAAAAGATGAATCTGTAACCGATTTAGCACGCAAGTACATTAAAAAGAATATCCTTCACATACCGATTGAGTGAAATAATCGTTCTAATTAGCGGGCTTCGTGCCAGGTTTTATTACAGAAAACTAGATTTTCTTCCCCGAATTAAATCGGACTAATTTATCCCAATCAATTTTACCATCCACACAAAAACCATCCATAAACTCTTGAGTGAAGAGATTCAAGATACGTGAATATTCGGCAAAGAATTCTTCATTTCGTTCTTTTGCCCTATAACCCAGCGGTTCGACAATATCCACAAACAAGTGCTCGTTCCCGGAAATAAATTCCCAAAAATCCTGGCCGCAAAGTTTCAGATAATCGCCTTTGTCGGGTTGGTTTTCCTGTCCATAACAGCAGCCATTTACAGCCTGGATATTTGCTTTATTGTTGCCCGTTCGCAAGATGCGTTTTGCCTTTTTGAAATTATCGGCCATCCGTTTTATTTGACTGCTGTTCCCCCAATTAGGTCCGGATTTTACCGAGACAATATATAAAACATTATCTCGCTTGAATTCCAGATCGACACCTTCCGCAGATGATTTCCTGCCGCCAAAGACTTTTTCGCACACAAATATTGCGAGCTTTTCCAGGAACTCACCAAAAACGGATTCTTCCTGCGACGATAAATGAGCGTCAAGGATCAGCTTAACCAAATCGTGTGCGTCATTAATATTCTTGGCTTTGAAAAGGTATGGATTTTTCCTTTTCAAAACCTGGGACAATTTCAAATTCTGGAGACTATCTGCACGCCTCTTGTGGAATTCCCCGATATTATCTTCGACAAAGCTAACAACGTCATTTAGATTTATGGGCGGCATATTTGGCTTTCTTTTCAAGTAAGGCCAGTTGTGCAGGTTTTGCCTCTACTACAGGCTGGACACTCATTTGGGCTTGCTTGAAATATTCAGGAAGAATCTCGATACCCACAGCATTTCTTTCCATGCGTTGAGAAACAAAAACAGTCGTGCCCGAACCCATAAACGGATCCAATACCCAATCCCCTTTTTTCGTGAACAACTTTATGAACCATTCAGGCAGGTCTTCGGGAAAAACAGCGCTGTGATTCCTGTTTTTGGTCTCGGTTGCCATATGCAGCACATTGGTAGGATAGGCTTTTTCCCGCCCGATCCAATTGGCAATTCGCTTGCCAAAACCACTGCCGACACGAGATGGATCGCGCACCTTGTCCGTTTCGCTTAAATTCTTGAGCCGTCTCCCTGCCCAATCTCCCATGGGAACCATAACTTCGTCCTGGTACATGTTGAATTGACGGTCTTTATTGAACTGCAATAACCGTTCCCATGAATCCCGGAAGCGATTGGGCCATTTGCCAGGATAGGAGTTTTTCTTATGCCAGATAAACTCCTCCGTCCAGAGCCACCCTTGTTTTCGCATTTCCAGAATAAGCTCAATTACATAGGTATGACGCTCCCCACTTACGACCTTTTCCTTGATATTCAGAATGAACGTACCGGTCGGTTTTAGAACCCGCAGTAACTCTGCGGAGGCCGGTAAGAACCAAGCAACGTATTTATCCGGGCTAACACCCCCATAGGTGTGGGACCTGCTATCGGCGTAGGGCGGCGAGGTGATTATCAGGTCAATGGAGTTATCTTTCAACTTCTTTAACTCTTCCTTGCAGTCGCCCAATAATAACCGCGCCTCGATTTGTTTCATGTCATCATTATAAACTCAAGTGGGGCATTGACATATACCAGAGAAAACAGATCAAGGTCGCCTTTATTCTTTTATATGCAATTGGATTAATGCTATTCAAGTATTGTCTTAGAACAAGAACGGGGATGTTGACAACACAGTGCCTCTATTAGGGAAATTCTGCTGTATAATTCGATATCTTACAGGTTCGGGGAAATCGCATGACCCAAACTCACAGACTCCGTTTTTTTATTTCACAGTTGGAAAGACAAATCTCTTATACTTAAATTGTAGCCACAATATCTCGTTTAGAGTTAGTAGTCGTTCATAATTAAGAAACGATTTCTGTTAAGGAGTTTAATATGAATTGGTGGAATAACCCGACTTTCTTAACATGGTTAGGCATATTTCTGATCATTTTAACAACCTTTATTAGCTTATATTTTCAAAGTGAAAAGTTTTCACGAGCTGTACTAGAGAAAACAACAAAAGTCCGTTTAATATTTGAATATCACTGGAAAACCTTTTTTCTAACAGGAACATGTATAATTGGAATTTTCTTGGTTAGATTAGGTTATCCCGGGTTATTTTTGATAATTTATGCAGTACTAATGACCTTAATGGTAACACTCATGCTCTCTGAGAAGCGCCAAGCCTTTGAGATTGCGAGCTGTAAATTAGGGAATTTAGAAAGTGAAAAGGGAAGAGATGGGCTAAAATATATAAAGTGGGAAGACGGTAATGCAGTAAGGGAATTGAGAGATGGTGATTATATTAGAAGAACAGACATTAAAAAGGATCAAGGATATATATATTTTAGTTTTGACGAGAAAATTGCTCATAACTTTCGCGCATCAAGACGCCGGGAAGTGTATATTCTAGTTGAGTACTTGGATAACAAGAATTATGGGGAGTTTCATTTGCATTACGACTCAAATGATAAGAACGTTGCAATGCCAGCATTCAAAAGAACCGATCATCACACTGTATATACTGGAACATCCGAATGGAAAATAGCTGTTTGGAGAATCAAAGATGGAAAATTTAGACAATCTGAACAGCAACTGGCCGATTTTCGAATTAGGGCAGGAAGCGCATCATCCCTAGAAAGCCCGTCAGGGAAACCAGATATTTTTGATGTATATATAAAAAAGGTAGTTGTTGTAGCGGCGTAGGAAATTTCCAAACTTAAATATGAGCAGCTTTGACTTTAGATTGGCGAAGCATTATAACTACGTAAAAGCCACCTCACTCTTTGAGATCCTTCGTTTGTATGAAGCGGTAACCATCCCCCCCAAAAATCAGAATCAACATTTTTAATACATCGAAATTCGATATTTGCCCTTGAGCTTTCTTATGAAGAATTTGATAATATTATCGGCAGATCTTGAAGATAAATCTAAAGGCCTTGTTGGTTTTATTAATTCTTTAAAGAAGAATTATTCAAGCTATTATGCTAACTGGCGGATTGTAATTATTACCCCTGAGCAATTTCAGAACGAGAAAATAAAGATCGTTATCTCTGGCAAAAATATTGAATTTGCAAAGGTAAAGTCTCCAGGTTTCAAAAATATTTATCTTTATAAAACAATTTTAGGCGACTTTGTTGCTAGTAATTTCTCGCCTGATGAAGAAATACTTTATTTGGATTACGACCATATTTGTTTTGGGATGATAAACCTGCCTAAAATTATGGATAACGAAATTTACACAAGCTCAGAGCACCATCATCTTTTTTTAGACTTACTTCCTGATAAATATCGATCAACTAAAATCGACTTTCATTGTAATACTTCGCTCATATATTCACGCGCCAACTCAATAATTAAAATTTCTTCCGACTGGAAAAGAATTGGCATGGATTTCGAAACCTCCGGAAATTCAGATGAGATTGCCTTTACATTAAGTGCAATAATAAATGACATAAATTTGAAGTTTGTTAGCCCATCAATTCAGTCTAATTGGCTAAATTTATCTCAAGCTCCTTTGTTTCACTATGGTGGACATACTTCTTATGCTCTTGAACTTAAGAATATTTTGAGTGAAAAGAAATATAAATCTATTCTAAACTCTCAAGATATCAAAAATGAATTAGAGATGAAATATTTCATGCAAATAGTTGGTTTTTTAGGTAAAGATACATGAAAATACTTATTGATGTAACTCGATCTCCTCATACTGGAATAGGTCATTATTCTTGGGGCTTATTAGAGTACTTAAATGAGAATGACAGGAAATTTGAATTTATTGGATTGACTTTTCCAGAGTTAATAAGTAAAGCAACTATTAAGTCCTTAAAGCTTTTATCAATTGACCATAATCCCACGAATCAGAAAGAGGTCGAAGAACTTTCTCGACTAGTGGACAGCTCATGCGATATATATATTCCCACAAATTTTTCCCAAATTTCTAATCCTAGAGTTCCGATAATACAAGTGGTACATGACCTTATATACATGTTAAACCCTCAATGGCAGCCTACGGCGGAAGATTTGAAAATTCGTCATGGTATAGAGATGATGGAATATGTATATAATGTTTTTTTGCCTAAAATCGAGAACCTGAAGAGAGTTGTTGGTGGAAAGTGGAACTCAATTCCTTGTGATAGTCTAGTTGCTCGTTTGTATGTTTATGCCCAAACATACTCTATTTCTAGAGCTAGCAGTCTCATCACAGTGTCTGATACAACAAAAAGAAGTGTTGATGCTTATTATGTTCTTAATAAGCCGATTGAAACAATTTACCCAATACCTCTACCATTTACGGACAATCGGTTAGGATTGCATCGCAAGGACCCCCGCAATCAATATGTATTTATTTATATCGCCAATTTTGAGCCAAGAAAAAATATCGATATATTGCTTCAGGCTCTCTCTCTTTTGCCAAACGAAATTCGAATAAACTCTAAATTAATCCTAATTGGCCGAGGACTCTATAATTCCCATTACACGTCCGGTCAAAGACTTCTAAATGAGTTTAGCGAGAAAATCAACATTGAATGGTATAAGGATGTCAGCGAAGTTGAAAAAAACAAGCTGCTCTTAGAAGCAGATTTCATGATTTACCCTTCACTCGATGAGGGCTTTGGCATTCCGCTTCTTGAAGCAATGATTCATAAATTACCTATAATAACGTACTTAACTCCTGCTTCTCAGGAAGTTTGTGGTAATAGCGCAATTTATTATTCGGA
>CAZPCR010000196.1:0-5777 GCA_964585035.1 uncultured Anaerolineaceae bacterium | reverse complement strand
CGAACTTGTGCCTCATCCATCCTGGCACGGCAGGTTCCGAAAAAACCGAGTTTGGGAAGATGACGATCCGTGATTACAAACCCGTATTACCTGGTCATCTTTGGATTGGCGTGGAGGACAAAAACTAACCCCGTTGGTAGTATTTCTTTTACGCGAATCCTAATGCCAAAACAATTCCTCCCGTAATCATTAGCTTGCGGGAGGATATATTTTAACCTAGGGCAACCACAAACGCCACTGCAATGGATTGGCCGTGGCTTATGCTGACCGACCAGGTCGAAAGCCCGAGTTCCCTGGCTTTTTGCTCGGCGGCTCCATATAACTTCAAAGTCGGAGCATTCTGTTCATCACCTAGAATCTCTATTTCCTTCCAGGCCACTTCGCCAATACCGGTACCTAGCGCCTTGGCAAAAGCCTCTTTCGCAGCGAAGCGTCCTGCCAGCGATTCAGTTTGCTTGCCACTTTGTTCAAGCTCTGCAGGCGTGTAGATCCGTTCCAGGTAGTGCTTGCCGTGGCGGTTAATCACTTCTTCGATGCGGGCAATTTCTATCAGATCGACACCGGTGCGCAGGATCATTCTTCCCGAAATCCTTGAGGACTCAAATCACCCTCACAATATAATTGGTTACGGCCCGGCGGTGGCGATCACCAACCGGTCAGGATCAATATATTTGCGCGCCACTTCTAGAACATCGGCGGCGGTTACGGCTTTGACCAGATCAGGATACCGACGATAATAATCCAAACCCAGGTCATAACGTTCAATATTCAATAAGGCGGAGGCTACACCTCCATTGGACTCTAGAGAAAGTGGTAAACGACCAATGAAATTTGCCTGACTATCCGCCAGCTCTACACGGGTAACGCCCCCGCGTATAAGGCGCTTTAGTTCCTTGATGATCAATTCGGTTACCTTATCCACATTAGCCGGATTCACACCTGCACTGATCGTCCACGAACCGGGACCAACACCTGCGCTTATGTTGGAATATGCATAATAGGCCATTCCCGATTTCTCGCGTACCGATTCTCCTATCCGTCCCATCATGCCAAACTGGCCAAGGACTGAATTTCCAAGAGTCGCGGCCATATAGTCATCATCCTTACGACGTGGGCCATTCGTACCTATAACAATATCGGCCTGTGATTTACCGGATATCTTATAATGCCGTTTAATCGTCTTCTCAAGCAATTTCAGCTTTGGCAGTGATGGTTCGTCTGGCTGGTCATGGTTCTTCCAATCACCCATTGCGCGCTCAACCAGATCAACGGCTGCTTTCGGCTGTACCGCACCGACTACCACAACCGTCATACCGCGCGGACCAAAAGTACGTTGGTGGAATTTGACAAGGTCGGCTCGCGTTATTGCCTTTATGGTTTCTGGATTGCCGTCTTCGGATCGCCCATACGGATGTCTTCGATACAATATTTCATCGAAGGTAATGTCGGCCATATCGGAGGTATCCTGCATTTCAACCGCGAGACCTGTTAACAATTGATGGCGAAGTTTTTCAACCTCGGCTTTCGGAAACACAGGTTGACGCATGGTTTCCGAAAGCAGGTGAAGAAGAAGAGATAAATCTTCTGCCAGGGCTCGACCATGGAAAGACGTCGTGTGCAGGCCCGAGTCAAAGCCAAGGCTGGCGCCTACTGATTCAAGTTCATTGTAGAGAGAATCAAATGTATGGTCGGTGGTGCCGCGCATTAAAGCGGATGCGGTAAAGTCAGCCATTCCCAATTTCTTGTCCTGATCGAACAAGCTGCCCGTATGGATATATCCACTGATCGTTACCGATGGGCTATTAAAATTGGAACGACTCAGGACGGTAATACCGTTGGATAAAACTGTACGGTTAATATCTTCCGGTCCGGGAAGTGAACGGTGATCCCCTCTTTTCAATTTATTTGGGCTGCTCATGATGCCACACCATTTTCAGTAGGGATGTAGGTACCGACGACGCGCATCTGCGGGCGTAAATATGTGCGCGCCACCCTCTGGACATCTTTCGGAGTGACCATCAACATTTTCTCCAAATATGTTTCGAACCAATGATAAGAAGCAAACATCTCCGCATAACCAAGCCAGAAAGCCTGGTTTGTGATGTTCTCGGTGCCATACGCAAAATTGGCGCGTGCTTGTTTGATCGCCCGCCTGATCTCTTCTTTGGAAACAAGTTCGTTCTGTACCCGTTGAATCTCATTATCCAGGGCAATCAATGTCTCTTCGGGTTTACGTTTGGGATGCACTGTCAAAGAGAGGTAATAAAGGAAGGGATCGACGGTGGCGTTGGAACCACCGGAAAGCCCGACGGCGAATTGATTATCTACAAGCGCCCGATATAACCGCGAAGTTTTATTTGATATACCGCCCCCGCCAAACATATTCAGATTCGACGGGCCGGCAAGCAAACTGTCCAAAACTGATAAAGCAATAAAATCAGGGTGGGAGGCAGACGGGAAATGATAAGCCACCTCCAGGTAAGCGGTCTCCCCCGGACCTTCCACCGAAACGCGCTGCTCGCCGCGTTGTTCCGGCTCAGGGCGAGACAGCCGCGGCGGACGCTGACCGGCGGGCAGCGGTCCAAACAACTCTTTGAGACGAGCCAGCATTTCTTTGGTATTGAAATCACCCGCTATACCCATAACGGCATTATTCGGGACGTAATAAGTTCGATAATGACGGTAAAGATCATCTCGTGTCATGAATTTGAGATCGGCCATATCACCAATGACTTCGTGATGATAGGAATGGACGCGGAAGGCAGCTTGTTGAACCGCTTCCCCAAGCAGGAACATCGGCTCGTTCTCATTGCCTTCGCGCTCGGATATCACGACAGTTCGTTCAGACGAAAATTCCTTCGTTTCGAAGAGACTGTTGACCATCCGGTCGGCTTCCAGGCGTAGCGCAAGGTCGATCTTGTCGGCCGGCATCGTTTCAAAATAAGTCGTCCAATCCAGGAATGTGAAGGCATTCCGCATCCCACCGTCGCGCGCGACTGCCTTATCGATCAAGGCTGCCGGATATTTGCGCGTGCCCTTGAATTGCATATGTTCGACAAGATGAGATATACCAGTAAGAGGCGGAACCTCATCACGGGAACCAACCCGATACCATACCCACGACGAGATAAGCGGCGCGGAATGTATTTCCTTCAAAAGCAGGGTCATACCGTTGGAGAGAGTAGTTTTAGTATATGTCTTTGGCATAACCGACGATTATAAGCGAGAATAAACCTTTTCAAATCCTCACTGGCATACCGGCGCACCATTTAAGGAGAGGGCAGAAGGGGAAACCATACAATATAAAGGTTTAAGCGTATCTTGCAAGCCGATAATTGCAGGATGCAGGTCAG
Source organism: uncultured Anaerolineaceae bacterium (assembly GCA_964585035.1). Taxonomy (GTDB): domain Bacteria; phylum Chloroflexota; class Anaerolineae; order Anaerolineales; family Villigracilaceae; genus Fen-1038. The sequence goes on along the minus strand of CAZPCR010000196.1, from coordinate 2,424 downwards.
TGTCTTTCAAAGCGATATCAACCGGAACGCTCAATGTGACCGGCACATTGGCCTGAACGGGGACATTGAAATTCATCGTCACATTCAGGGCAGTTCCAGCCGGAAGAGTTACACTGGCCGGAGCGTCTATATTTAACGAAGCAGTGTTAATTTTTACGTGTGCATTTTGGATGGAAACAGCTTGTGCAAGCGTAATTCCCGTGGTAGTCTGCACCGGAATGGACATATTTAATGGAATGGTAGTCTGAACTGGAATTGTCGTTTTGATGTGCGCCTGATCCATGCGTTCAAAATTGGTATACAGGCCGCCAAGGATACCTGTTCCTAAATTAAGGGTATTTAAGCTACCGAATGCATGTAGTAGGATAATCACGAGGACGACCAAAACGACATTGACCGTCAACGAAACAATGCTGGCCACGGTCCAAAAAATCGGCAGGAAATGATTATTCTCAACACGAGAACCGGTTTGAGATATAGTTTGAGAAACGGCTGGAGGAGGGGCAGACAGGCCGGGTGCTGGACTCACGTCCGTCGGCTTTATCTTTGGAAGATTCACAACCGGAGATTTTCTATTCTCTCGATTCTCTATATGTTCATCATTTTTATTGCCGTCAGAGAGAATAGTGCGAAAACGGTCGACGGGGCTTTTCCTGCGTTTAGGATCAGGCATGCTCATATGGCCTCCTTGGATTACTGCTGTTAATCTTAACATAGATGTAAAAAATGTTGGACTTAATTCTGTTTGTAATATTCTGCACTAGCAATTTCAACTTCAGTTGTGTACAATTGGACAAAAAGTGGCCCATATTACCCCTCATCGAGTAACCTTTCTCCATATTGAGCGACTGCTGATTCGATAACCATCTGCTCAAGAAGATTTGTTTGGCGCAAGCTTGTCTAATAGGACCCACCCATTTTGTGGATAGGTAAGGCAAGGAGGAAGAGTGTCTGAAGAGAATAAACACATTGTCGCAGTCGTCGGCGCCGGTCCGGCCGGCCTGTTTGGTGCTCGTGAGCTGGCCAACCAGGGCGCGCAGGTCGTTCTTTTCAACCGTGATATTAAGCCCGGTGGCCTAGCAGAGTATGGAATCTATCCTGATAAACACGTAATGAAGGACGGGTTGCGCAAGCAATTCCGCCAGGTACTCGAAAATGAGAACGTTACTTATTACGGCAATGTAAAGATCAACGCGAATGGGGACCTGACTTTGGACGACCTCCGGGCACTCGGGTTCCAGGCTATTCTGGTTACTGTGGGGGCGCAAGGAACAAAATGGCTTGGCCTTCCAGGGGAGGATCTCAAGGGTGTTTATCACGCGAAAGATGTTGTCTATTCTTATAACAAACTTCCGCCCTTCAGTCGTAAAAGCTTTCGGTTTGGCCCTCGCTGCGCGATCATAGGCGCGGGCAATGTGATGGTCGATATATCACGCTTCCTGATTAGGGAAATGAAGGTGGAAGAGGTGATCTCGGTTGTGCGTCGTGGACCTGGCGAGGTCAATTTCACAAAAGAAGAGATGAAGCATATCGTCGCAAATTTAGATTTGGCATCCTTTGATAATGAAATGACCCGTGTACTCCCCATGCTCCAGGCAGCAAATCAGGACCCAGAAATAGGGCGGCATAAAGTGCTGGATGCTCTCGCTAAAGCAGATCCAAAATTCGGAGATACACGTTTCCGATTTGAGTTCTTAACCTCGCCAGTGCAAATGCTGGGCGAGGACGGCTCGCTAACCAAGATTGAAGTTGAAGATAATATATTAGTAGCCAAGGACGGCCAAATTAAATCGCGAGGTACAGGTCACACACGGACAATCGACTTGGAAACTGTCATCTTTGCCATCGGCGATAAGGTGGACGAATCATTTGGCTTACCCGTCGCTTCCAACGAATTTGTCAAAAATCCAACTCCTCGCTTCCCCATGGATAACCTCTCTTATGAAGCCTTCGATCCGAAAACCAATTCGTTGATCCCCGACGTTTTCGTGGGCGGTTGGTCGCGCCAGGCCAGTGAAGGCCTGGTGGGGATCGCGCGAAAGGATGGGATCAACGCCGCTAAGGCCGTGGAACAATACCTGCAGACAATTCAACCGATCACGCCCAATATGAAAGGGATCGCAGAGAAAATGAAAAGTATCCCCGGACCCGTTATTACAAAAGATGAGATTAAAACACTGGAAACGGTGGAAAATGCAGAAGCTCAAAAGAGCGGTGTGGAAGAATTCAAATTCGCTACTAATGAAGAGATGCTGCAGGCAATCGGTTTGGCCGAAGTAACCCTCTAACTCAAACTCCCTCTTCAAAATGAAGAGGGAGTTTTATATATAAATTTTTCACGCATAGTTTACAACGAATGGAGGTGAGATAAACCCTGCCTGTTTTATTATTGACACGAGGGCGGATCAGCGGTTTCGATCGATG
>CAZPCR010000195.1:0-5871 GCA_964585035.1 uncultured Anaerolineaceae bacterium | reverse complement strand
CAGTACATCGGTCGCCATCAGCAGCCCGGCAGAAAGAGGGGTCTTCCCGCCAACCGGAATATCCACCAAAGCTTTTTGCGCGAGCTGGACAGAGTTGGTAGGGGGCAGAACCAAGGTGGCGCGGTCCTTTTGGAAGACGATCAGACCCACGCGATCGCGGCGCTGGTAGGCGTCGGTGAGCAGTGAAAGGATGGCGCCTTTCGTGGCATTCATGCGTTCGGCGACGGCCATCGACCACGAAGCATCCACCAGGAACAAGACCAGGTTCGCCACGCGCTTGACGCGTACCTTGCGCTGGAGGTCGGATTTCTCGATGGCGAAAGCCAGGAGCTTGCGTTTTTCAACCCGGCGTTTCTGGAAAGGCGCGGCGGCACGAATGGTAGCGTCGAAGGCGATGTCATCCATTTTATTGCCCGCCGGGCGCGCCTTGATATAACGTCCATGTTTGCGTTCGGTCTTCGTCAGGGAACGGCGTCCCGCGTGTTTGCGGGCCAGCTTATCCAGCGGGGTATTCAGCTTGCGCGGTTGGAACGTCTCACCGGATTTGATCTTCTGTCCGCCCTCCCACCACTTTGCATCGGTGTGCGAGAAAACATCCTGAGGCATAGGCTCAGGCGTGCCCTTTTGCTCGTTCTCCTGGACTTCATCTTCGAGCTTTAAGTTTTTTTTTCCTGAGGTTGGCCTTTTTCGTCCTGGGGATTCTCTTCCGATTCGGTCGGGACCGATTGGCCGGCCAATTGCTCGATACGTTCCTGCAACTGGTCCGACGTGATCTCCGCCTGTTGGAATGGTGTGCGTTTAATGCGATGGGGCAGGGCCAGCTCTGCGGCCAGCGCGATATCGTGGTCGTTGATCTTCGTGCGGCCTTCATAGGCAGCCTGGGCGCGCGCCGCCTTTAGAATCACCAGGTCAGCCCGGTGACCATCCACGTTGAGCGACGCCGTCAAAGCGGCGATTGAAAGCAAGTCGCGGCTTGCGTAGGCCACCTCGTCCACCAGCGTGCGGGCGAGCTCGATCTGTTTAGAGATCTCAAGTTCCCGGGGCATCCATTCGCGCCGGAACTCCTCGGGGTCGCGCTCGAAAGAAAGATTGCGTTCCATGATCATCACGCGCTCACGCGCTTCGCGGATGCCGACGATATCGACCGATAAAGCGAAGCGATCCAAAAGCTGCGGACGCAGTTCGCCTTCCTCGGGGTTCATCGTACCAACCAGGATGAAGCGGGCGGGATGGGAGAAGGATATGCCTTCGCGTTCCACCACATTAACGCCCATGGCAGCAGAGTCAAGCAAAACGTCCACGACGTGATCATCTAGCAGATTCACCTCGTCGATGTAGAGCAGTCCTCGGTTGGCGTTGGCCAACACGCCAGCTTCGAAATGGCGCTCGCCTTTCTGAATGGCTTGTTCAATATCGAGCGTACCGACGACGCGGTCCTCGGTGGCCGAGACGGGTAAGTTTATGAAAGGAGTTGTGCGGCTGTGAAAGGGAAGTGATTTCTTGCCGATGGCCCGTTCCCTGCATTCCGTACACCAAGTGCCGGGTTTATCGGGGTCGCAGCCGAAACGACAATCATCCACAACTTTAACCTGGGGGAGCAGAGCAGCGAGCGCGCGGGCGGCTGTGGATTTGGCTGTGCCGCGTTCACCGCGGATCAGTACGCCGCCGATGCGGGTATCCACAGCATTTAAAATAAGAGCGCGCCGCATGCGCTCCTGACCTACGATAGCAGTGAAGGGGTAAATGGCAGGCATGTTAACTCCGCCGCTCATTATATCGCAGGCGTTTGACCTCGCAAGGGTGGAGAAAGGAAGTAGAGAAGAGAGAGTAGAATGGAGTAAAAGTGTCGACCGAGATATTTGTTTGAGGAGGAACAACCCGATACCGGTATTGCGGCAACTATGAGAAAGCCCTTTTCGTGCAGGAAGGAAACTTTGTTGAATTTACGGATGGGATTTAGAAACTTTCAATCAATTTGTGACAACCGCGTTAAATAGTTTACAACCCGGTGAAAGTCACCTGCGGCAAGGTGGACGAGGGTTGTCAACTTCTGCAATCGCCTTTATAATCCTGTTACATTTTTGTCGATCGGAGTCTACAAGTGATGGATCAGAATACAACCCTGCCACCTCAGGGGAGCGATGCCAGCCAGCAGGGAGACCAGAATAATCAGAGTATGGAATCACTGCTCGCAAACGAAAACCTGAGTGTGGACATGCCCCAGGCGGGTGAGATCCGAACTGGAATGATTGCGAGTATTGGCTCATCTCAAATCCTGGTCAGTATCGGGGCCAAGTCTGAAGGAGTGATCTCGGGCCGTGAGCTCGACCAGCTTTCAGAGGAGGAGCGCAAGACGCTCGTTGTCGGCGCAGATATCCCCGTTTATGTGATCAACCCCGAAGATGAGAACGGTAATGTTGTCCTTTCCTTCCGCCGCGCCCAGGAACAGATCTCCTGGGAAAACGTGGAGAAGATGCTGGAGGGTGACAGCGTTTACGACAGCAAGATCGTCGGCTTCAACAAGGGCGGACTGATCGTGATGGTCGGCGGGCTGCGCGGCTTTTTGCCGTCTTCACAGATTAACGCCATCCGCCGGTCTCAATCCACCGGCGATACGCCCGAACAACGCTGGCAGAAAATGGTTGGTGAGCCGATCACTGTCCGCATTATCGAAGTGGACCGTGAGCGCCGCCGCCTGATCCTTTCAGAGCGATCGGTCTCGAGCGAATCACGCCAATCCATCAAGGAACGCGTCATCGATGAACTGGAAGTCGGCAAGGTTTATACCGGCCGGGTGACCAGCCTCTCGGATTTCGGTGCTTTTGTTAACGTCAACGGGGCGGACGGCCTGGTGCATCTTTCCGAACTTTCGTGGGACCGCATACAGCATCCGCGCGAAATCCTGGAAGTGGGTCAGGAAGTCAAAGTCAAGGTTATCAATATAGACAAGGAAAAGAAACGCATCGGCCTTTCGATGCGTGCGCTGGCCGACGACCCGTGGGCATCGCGCGTTGAAAAATTCAGTGTGGGCCAATTGGTGGAAGGCGTGATCACCCGCCTGACCAAATTCGGGGCGTTTGCCCGCCTCGAAGGCGACATTGAAGGACTGATTCACATTTCCGAAATGGCCGATCATCGCATCGACCATCCCAAGGAAGTCCTCAAGGAAGGCGATGTATGCACCCTGCGCATAGTCCGCATCGATGCAGACCAACACCGTATCGGCCTCAGTCTTCGCAAGGTGGACTCAGGCGCCTACGCCGATAAAGATTATAAAAAACTCATCGAGGAATTTGGGACGTCCTCTTCCGACGAAGAAGAAACCCCTCCCGATAATGAAAATGATAATGATGGTTAGATTGCCAACCATTCAAGGAGAGCGCACCCTGAGGTGCGCTTTTTGTTGATTATGCCCCTTATCATCGACGCCCACTGCGACCTGGCCTGGAATATGCTCAACTTTGGGCGCGATTATACGCACTCCGCGGCTGAAACCCGTGAGAAGGAAAAGGGTACTCGTGCACCCGAAATAAATGGCGACAGCCTTATCGGCTGGCCTAATTATCAACGCGGCCAGGTAGCGATGGTGTTCTCGACCTTGTTTGCCGCGCCGGCGCGCGCAAATGATGAGGATTGGGAAAAGTTATGTTACAGAACGTATTCCGAAGCTCATAAGCTGTATCTTGACCAACTACACCTTTACCATCAATTAGCCGAATCCAGTCCCGATCATTTCCGCCTGATCTTCAATAAAAAGGACCTGGACGCTCATATAGCGGAGTGGCAAGACACCTCGAAAAAAGAACGACCGGTGGGGCTCGTGGGTTTGATGGAAGGCGCGGATGGTATTCTTTCCATGGATGAGCTTTCCGAGTGGTATGATCTGGGCCTGCGCATCATCGGTCTGGCGTGGGCGGGGACGCGTTATTCGGGCGGTACGCGCGCTCCGGGACCGATCACCGCGGAGGGACGTACGCTGCTCAAAGCCATGGCGGATTTTAATTTCACGCTCGACCTCAGCCACATGGACGAACAGTCCGCGCTGGATGCACTCGATCTTTACGACGGGCCACTTGCCGCCACACATGTCAACTGCCTGGCGCTTTTGCCGAACTTTCCCAGCAACCGTCATTTCAGCGATACGGTTTTACGAGGTATTATTGAACGCGGCGGTGTGATCGGAACCGTACCGTTCAACGCTTTTCTCAAGCCGGGATGGAACCGCGGCAACGGTTCCCGCCGGGATGAAGTGCCACTCGATATGGTGGCCGCACATATTGACCATGTGTGCCAGTTGGCAGGCAATGCTTTGCACGCAGGGATCGGTTCGGATTTCGACGGCGGCTTCGGCGTGCAATCTGTCCCGCCGGAAATAGATACAATCGCCGACTTGCAAAAGCTTGCTCCTTTGCTCATGAAGCGCGGCTATTCTGAAGTGGACATAGCGAATATCCTCGGCCTGAACTGGCTTAATTTCCTGCAAAAGAACCTACCCTCATGAATCAAACCATAGGACAACCCGCCTCTACTCCCGTAAAAACACAACCCATCCGAATTAAACCCTCTCCAACGCGTATGCGAACGGGGTTGGTTACTACTCTGGTTGGTCTTTTTATTTTTGCAGTGGGAGCCGAACCGAATTGGTTCGGCTGGGATCGGAGCGCGGTGGTCGGTTTTGTACAAATCTCGGTCTTTTTGATCGGCCTGGCAATTATTTGCATCGGCGGTTACGTGGGTGTAGGGGCTTTATGGAAGGGAATGCCGCGCTCCATTATTGCCGATATCGGGATCAGGCTGATCTGCACCGGTTATGTGATCGCGGCTTTTTCCGGCATGGCCGACGTTTTCGGTATGGGGTCACAACCGATCCCGGCTGTACCCTATTTCGGTCATTTGCAGGAAACCGGGGTTTTAATCGGGCAGATAGTGATTGGCATCGGATTCTTGATCTTCATTCCATATACAAGTAACTGATCTTAGAAAAATAATAACCCGCCGAGTAAGGCGGGTTATTTCATTACGGTTTGGTCGTAGAAGCGATCGTAAACCTAACCAATACTATCCTGCCATTTTCATTGACAGCCTTACCTGGAGCCTTTACGCCTGTCTGTAATACGGCATCAATCTGGCGTCCCGGCAGAGTAGCCGGGTTTACAATGATATTTGAGCTTTGATTAAGTGATATCAAAAATTGTCTGGTTTTACCAGCCGAGATGGGAAGATAACAAATATAGTGGGCAGGCGAACCATCCTTATCCAGGTAAAGCACAATCCATCCGGCTTGCGCTGCTGTGATTGTGTCAATCGTCAGGCTCTGATTGACGATTGGTTGATCGCGTACGACCACCAGATTACCCGCATCGAGATCCGAACTGCTGCTGTGAACAATGGGTTGGACTGGCGAGGTTGCCGCGACAGGTGTGGCAGATATGACGGCGCTTTTGGTAACACTGGCTGTTATTGGGGTTGCAGGGACTGATGGCGTGTTTATAGGAACAGATGAAACGGGGGCAGGTTGGGCCTGGCACGCCGTGAGCAGAAGGAATAATAGCAAAGCGAAATTTATTGGTTTCATCTCAACCTTTGCTTGTATCAACTTATTATCAATTAATACTAATCCTTTCAAATGATAGTCAGATAAGTATGAATGAAAACCCAACCGGTTATAGAAAGGGATTACGAAAGTGGAGATCAGACCCATTTTTCGACCGATTCCTGGGAATCGGATAATATTGGCATTGGATTCTTTTTATTCATTCTATACAACGTGTTGGTTGAAAAAAATAACCCGCCGAGTAAGGCGGGTTATTTGGTCTAGTGCCCCCATGGAGATTCGAACTCCAGTCTTAACCTTGAAAGGGTTGCGTCCTG
>CAZPCR010000194.1:0-5919 GCA_964585035.1 uncultured Anaerolineaceae bacterium | reverse complement strand
GGGGCGCAGAACCTGCGCCAGCGTTTCCGCGTTGAGCTTCGAGGCTCAACCCGCGCAGGCCGCCAAACTCGTTAGACGAATCTGGCGACCACTCGGATTCTTACGATTCATAAACTCCTGACATTGGTAACTTACTGCTGGGGAGTGGTTGTATTCGTATTCGGCAGGGGCAATATAAATTGATTGCCGCTGGGAATGAAGATGGTCTGCACGCTGGGCGCCAGTTTGTTGACATACATATACTGGGTGAGCGCAGGGCTGATCGATTGAGCGATTTCCTTGTTGGCTTCCGCTTCCGCCTGGGCTTGAAGCAAGCGGGCGTCCGCTGCGCCTTTTGCTGCGATAACAGCCGCATCGGCCTGCCCCTGTGCCACCTGGCGAGCCTGTTCGGCTTCCTGCTTCTTCTGCTGGACGACCAACTGGGCTTGCAGTGCCTGCTGTTCGGCGATCTGTTTCTGCTCGACGGCTTGCGCATACTGATCGCTGAAGCGAATGTTACGAAGCAGGAAATCAGACAAGATCAAGCTATTATCCGATAGACCCTTTTCGATCGTTGTACTGATCGCACTTTCCAACTCAGTGCGTTTGGTACTCACAATCTCCTCGACGCCGTATTGTGAGACGGCATCACGAATGGCAGCACGCGTTACGGGCCGTACAACGTTATCTTCATAGCGATTCTGCCAGCGGATGTGCAGGTTAATCAATTGCGCCGGATCTATCGTGTAAATCACGGAAGCATCGATAAAAACCTGCTGCCCATCCTTGGTACGGGCTTCGATCGAGTCATCGCCTGCCACCTGACCTTCGCCGGTCGTTCCAGACATGGTGTAGGTCTCGCGTGCCACAGAATATGGGACTACGCTTTCCAGGAATGGGATGACCAAGTGTAAACCAGGTCCCAGGGGTTTGGCGCGATAACCATTTGGCTGGAAAGCAGATATCACAACACCATATTGGTTTGCCTGCAGGAACACCACGCCCGCGCCGACGGTGGTTAGCAACAATGCCGCTATCAACATGATGACGATGAACGTGCTCAGCCCTTTGGTCGGTTGACCGCGGCTGGAGCGGACGAATGTCATAGCCAAAAGTGCAACAAAACCCACCCAGGCGATCGTAGCAATGCCTTGAAATACACTTGCAATATTCATTTTTCCTCCGTAGAAAAACTTCTTGAAATGATTGTACTTATTCTTTGTCCCAACCTCTCAGCATGGAAAAAGAATTCCGAGTACACGAGCCAGAACACCTCCACCCCTAGAAAAAAAAGAATATTTTATACAGGGGCAATGATTACTTACAAATCATTATAATCGCTTGCCGCCGGCGAAAAGGCATGTTACGATGGCCTCATGCAGTCCGAGGGAAAAGTCGTCGAACTGGTACTTGTGGATGGGCTTTCTGCCGCGCGCATAGCCTGCCCACCGCGCATGATCCCGCCGGCGGGCACCTATTTGCTTGCATATGTGCCCGATTCGAATTTACCCCTGGCGACCATAGTCTTTGCCGCTGGATTATTTACAAGCCCCTATCGAGTAAGAGGAGGCAGTTTTATCATCGCACCACCCACGCCCGAATTATGGACTCCGGGTGTTCGCCTGGGTCTGCGCGGCCCGTTGGGGCACGGTTTCGACATGCCCGCCTCCGCGCGGCGGATTGCACTGGTAGCCTTTGATTCTTCGCCCAGGCGGCTGTTGGCCCTGCTGGATGCGGCTTTCGAGCAGACAGCGGAAGTAACGCTTATCTGCGAGAGTCCGCTCGATGACTTGCCTTTGCAGGTGGAAGTCCAGCCGCTGAGCGCGCTGACGGAGGTATGCAGCTGGGCAGATTACCTGGCGGTTGACGCGGCCCGTGAGTCGATATCCTCGCTGAAACAAATAATGGGAAAAATCAGCTCGCTGAAAATCCCCGGCCAGGCGGAGATCCTTGTCCGCACACCGATGCCATGTGGGGCACTTGCCGAATGTGGTGTGTGCAGCGTCGAATTGCGTAATGGGATTCAATTAGCCTGTGAAGACGGGCCGGTTTTCGATCTCAAATCATTGATCGGCTGAAGCGGCGTCAAAATTCAACAAAGCCTGCACGATCTTTTCAGCGGCGTGACCGTCGCCGAAGGGATTGGCAGCCTTTGCCATTTGCATGTATACGGATGGATCGTCCAGCAGGCGGTTTGTCCACTCGACGATGCGGGCGCTGTCCGTGCCAACCAGCTTCAATGTGCCGGCCTCGATCCCCTCGGGGCGTTCGGTTATTTCGCGCAGAACCAGCACAGGGATGCCAAAGACAGGCGCTTCTTCCTGTATGCCGCCTGAATCCGTGAGTATTAATGCAGCATGTTTCATTAATTGTACGAGGGGAAGATAGTCAAGCGGAGGGAGGAGAGTAATATGGGGGATGTTTTTCAAAATCCGGTTGACCGGCTCCTGCACATTCGGATTGAGATGAACAGGATAAATGATTTCAACGTCGCCGCGAGCGGCTAGTTTTTTGAGCGCCAGGCAGATCGCTTCAAGCGGCGCGCCAAAGTTTTCGCGCCTGTGTGCCGTAACGAGGACTAACCGATGTTTGCCGGGAACCAACTCCCGATCTCCGATCCCTAATTTATCAAGTAATTGAGTTATCGACTCTACATCAGGCTGTTTTGCAACAAACTCCAAGGCATCGATCACCGGGTTGCCCGTGACCACGATGGTCTTATCGTCCACACCTTCGCGCAATAGATTTTGGTGCGCCCATTCCGTGGGGGCAAAGTGCAGGTCGGCCGTCACACCGGCTATGCGACGGTTGATCTCTTCGGGAAACGGCTGCCATTTGTCGTGCGTCCGCAACCCGGCTTCCACATGCCCGACACGGATACGGTGATAGTAAGCCAGCATGGCTGCGACTGCCACCGTGGTCGTATCGCCCTGGACAAAGACCCAATGCGGTTTGAAATCGTCCAGCACCGGGTCAAGATGTGTGAAGATCGCGGCACTGAGCTCCGCAAGGCTTTGGTCGCTGCGCATGAGATCGAGGTCGTAATCGGGCTTGATCTGAAAAAGACCCAGAATCTGGTCGAGCATCTCACGATGCTGGGCCGTGACGCATACTCGGGCTTCAATGCCGTCGGTCCGCGCTAAAGCCTGTACCACAGGCGCCATCTTAACAGCTTCGGGCCGGGTACCAAAAACAGAAAGGACTTTAATAACCGGCTGCGGGGTATATGTCACACTTTACTTTCCTACACCCAAGCGCCCAATCTGGAAACCCGCCGACCGCCATTCATCCGGATCCCAGCCATTGACCGTATCGACAAGGATACGAGCTTTGGTTGCGGCTGCAAGGTCGGATGGCTTCAAGTTAATGAAATCGGTATGCCGGACGAGCAGTACGACGGCATTAGAGTCTTTCAGCGCATCGTCGAGGCCGGCGGCCATATCGATCCCTGGCAAGTTGGCATCGGGTTTGAAAGGTTCCCAGGCTTTGACTTTTGCGCCTTCTTTTTGCAGTTCAAGGATAACCTCCGTTGCCGGGCTTTCACGCAGATCGTCCACATCGGGTTTGTAAGACAGGCCGAGAGCGGCTATCTTTTTTCCTTTTAAGCTGCCTAATGTCCGCCTGACCAGTTCCACAACGAAATGCGGCTGCGCGTCGTTGACCCGGCGGGAGTTATAGATGAGAGGGGTCAATTCCGGTGCGGCTTCCACGAAGAACCAGGGATCCACACTGATGCAATGGCCTCCGACACCGGGGCCGGGGCTCAAGATCTTCACACGCGGATGGCGGTTGGCAAGACGGATGGCTTCCCATACATCCACACCGAATTTATCGGCCAGGCGGGCAAATTCATTCGCAATGGCGATGTTGACATCGCGATACGTATTCTCCATCAACTTGACCATTTCCGCGCTGGTCGCATCGGTCTTGACGATCTCGCCCTTAACAAATATCGAATACAGGTCTGCGCCCGCTTGCGCGGATTCGGGGGTCACGCCGCCAATCACGCGCGCATTCTCGATCAACTCGCGCAGGATCTGGCCGGGTAGGACCCGCTCCGGTGAATAGACCAGGTAAAAATCGCGTCCCGCCTGAAGTCCGGAGCGAGCGAGGATCGGAGCAATCAGCTCAAGCGTGGTGCGCGGCGGAGATGTCGATTCAAGCACGACCAGGTTGCCTTTCCGTAAAAAAGGAAGGATGGCTTCTGCCGCGGAGATCACGGCGCGCATATCGGCCAGTTTATATTTCCGGTCCTCGTATTCACCGAATTTATCATCGAGGAAAGGTGTAGGTACGGCAATGAGGAAGGCGTCGGCTTCCTCAGGTTTCGTTGAGACCGTCAGGTTGCCCGAGGCAAGTGCGGTCTTGTAGGTTTCGCGCAGGCCCGGCTCGTGGATGTGAATGTCGCCGCGGCGTAAAGTATCCACGATGTTCGGGTTAACATCCACTCCGAGCACTTTAACGCCATGCGCGGCAAAAGTGGATGCGGTCGGCAGGCCGATATAGCCCAGGCCGAGGACACAAATTTTATTGAATTTCAAAGAGGACTCCTATTGACCCTGCTCCCCGCTGCCTTCGCTCCCACAATGTGCTTGGCAGAACTCCTCCTTTTCCTACACAGGAGTAAAAATGAGGGCCAGTATTAAGTTGAATGTAAACTTGTCACCATTATACACCGCCTAAAACCATTGGCTGCCTCACACGTATGATCCTATAAGGCAAGCCGATTGTTGTATAATGGATTTGGCTTTCAGATGGAGGCCGCATGGATATTTTGTTGAACCCTAACATCGCTTATCTGCTGCTGGTGGCGGCGACTTTTCTTGGTCTGGTTGCACTGACCGCGCCCGGAAGCGGTATCCCCGAAATCTCGGCTCTCTTTTGTATGGTTTTGGCAGGCTATGCAGTCTACCATTTATCATTCAATTGGTGGGCCTTGGCTATTTTGGTTGTGAGCGTGGTGCCGTTCGTTTTTTCCATTCGAGGGCCGCGCCGAGAATTATGGCTGGCGGTTTCCATTGCCGGCCTGACCGTAGGTTCCGTGTTTTTCTTCCCCGCTGGGCAGGGTATTATCTCGGTAAACCCTGCGCTGGCGATCATAACGTCTGCGCTGTATGCCGGTTTCTTGTGGATAGCCGTCCGCAAGGTTTTACAGGTTTCGCAGACAAGACCAGTGAACGACATATCGGTTTTAATAGGTCAGCGAGGAGAAACGAAAACGCCTGTAAAGGCAGAAGGCTCGGTGCAGGTAGCTGGAGAGTTATGGTCGGCACGAAGTGAAATACCCATCCCGATCGGGAGCCAGGTACGGGTCATCGGACGGGATGGTTTCATTCTCATCATCGAAAAAGACAGTTAATCAAAGAGCTTGCCACAAAAGGAGTACTCTATGTCTTCCGGTTCTGTTTTTCTTTGTCTTGTCGGCGCGGTAGTGGTGCTGGCCTTTATTATTCTGGTCAATGCCATTCGCGTCGTGCCCGAGTACCAGCGCCTGGTGGTATTACGCCTCGGTCGTGTGTTGACCGCTCCGAAAGGCCCTGGAATAGTCTTTATCATCCCGATCGTCGACCGCCCTGTAAAAGTTGACCTGCGTGAGCAGATCCGCGAGGTGCCTCATCAGGTCTCGATCACCAAGGACAATGCCCCCATTTCAATCGATTTCCTTTGGTACTTCAAGGTGGTCGAGCCCACTGCCAGCGTAGTGGCCGTCGGTAACTTTGAGTTATCCGCGGCAGGAATGGCGACCACCACCCTGCGCTCCGTGATCGGCGGTATCGCGTTGGATGAAGTCCTTTCCCAGCGCGAGAATATCAACACCACCTTGCGTACGAAACTTGACGAAGTCACCGAACGCTGGGGCGTCAAAGTAACGAACGTTGAAATCCGCGAGATCATCCCGCCGCGCGAAGTACAGGAAGCGATGAACCGCCAGATGACGGC
>CAZPCR010000193.1:0-5984 GCA_964585035.1 uncultured Anaerolineaceae bacterium | reverse complement strand
ACAAACACAACGATGAAATCACGTAGCTTGAAAAAAAAGGATGGCTTTGTGGAAAATTTTATCCAAAATAGGCCTACAATGACAAATCTCATATTAGAGTCCATGTATTTGATCACCCTTTATTGCAGGCAATATCCATATTACGGTTGTTTGGTGTAGAATTCACAAGCCAATCAACGGATTGCAACCAGGATGGCAATCGAACAAACAAATTTGCAACATATTTTTACTCTGAGGTCTGCGGGTTAATTACCCGCATTCTTGTTCATATAAACCCGAGATCATTAATGTGATCGAAAATCTCGAAGAGGAGAATTGCCAATGCCCAGTTTTTTTAAGAAACGCCCCAATGTTTTCCTGACACTGATCCATGACCAGGCCGCCATCACGCTGGAAGGAATGGAGGCATTAAAAACTTATCTGACTACTCAGGATCCCGCTGCCTCCAAATTACTCGAAACCAAGGAAAAAGAGGCGGATGAAGTCCGCCGTGTCCTGATCGATGAATTAAACAAGACCTTTATCACCCCCTTCGACCGGGAGGATATTTTTTCGCTATCCCGGACCATCGATGACGTTCTCGACTATGCCTACAGCACCGAGAGCGAGATGGAAATATTGAAGGTAAAGCCAACTCCTTACATGCAGCGTATGGCGTCGCTGCTGCGGGATGCGGCTTACGAGCTATCCATGGCGGTCAATAACCTGGAGGAACATCCGGGAGTTTCCAACGACCACGCCCAGCGTGCCAAGGCCCTGGAAAACCGGGTGGAGGGTGTTTACCGCGAGGCACTGGCCGATCTTTTCAGCGGTGCAGAGGACATTAAACATGTGGTCAAAATGCTCAAGCTGCGCGAGGTCTATCGTCACCTGAGCAACGCGGCCGACCGCGGCGACGAGGCCGCTAACGTCATCGCCGATATTGTCGTAAAGAGCACATAAAAGAGAGAGACACCATCCATGACGCCCATCCTCATCGTCGTGATCGTACTGGGTCTCGGGTTCGATTTACTTAACGGTATCCACGATTCAAGCAACATAGTGGCTACCATGATCTCATCGCGGGCGTTTTCTCCGCGTGTTGCCCTGGGCGTAACGGCGGTCGCCGAGTTTTCGGGCCCGTTCATTTTCGGTGTGGCGGTGGCAACAACCATCGGAAGTGATGTGGTCTCTGCCAAAGCCATCACCGTAGTGGTAATTCTGGCCGCGCTGGTCGGAGCCATACTGTGGGATCTATTAACCTGGTACCTCGGATTTCCGAGCAGTTCTTCCCATGCGCTGATCGGCGGTATCATCGGCGCAGTGGTTATGGGTTCGGGATGGAATGTCATCCAATGGCAGGGTTTGCTCAAAATATTACTGACCTTGTTAACGTCGCCCTTCATCGGTTTTATTATCGGTTGGCTCCTGCTGAAGATCGTCGTAATGTTAAGTTGGAAAGCCAGCCCGCGCATCAACGGTTTTTTTAAGCACAGCCAGATCGTGACAGGTATTGCCCTTGCACTCGCCCATGGTGCTAACGATGCGCAGAAAACCATGGGGATCATCACCCTGGCGCTGCTCACTGCAGGTTATCTAAAGGTATTTGCCGTCCCGCTGTGGGTCGTTGCTATTTGCGCGTTTATGATCGCGTTAGGAACATCCATAGGCGGATGGCGGTTGATCCGCACACTGGGGGGAAAATTCTATAAGATCCGCCCCATCAACGGATTCACATCACAACTGGCCTCGAGCATTGTCATCCTGGGCGCTTCCTTAATCGGAGGGCCGGTGAGCACAACACAGGTGGTCAGCTCATCCATAATGGGCGTAGGCGCGGCTGAAAGGGCAAACAAGGTCCGGTGGGGAGTGGCGGGAGATATCGCCGCCGCCTGGCTTCTGACTATACCTGCCACGGCCTTGGTCGCAGCAGGAGTCTACCTTGTTTTACGCCGGTTCATGTAATTTATAACCAGGTACGACGGACATCTTCCTGAATCATTAAAACATTCAACGCGGACGGTTGGCCGATGGCCCACCGGATGATTTGTACAAACCATTTGCAGAAGGCCTCTTCATGGGCCTTCATTTGTTCCAGCAAATCGACGAGATTGAAATAATAGATTCCTTCTATCTCCCCCCGGTCGAATTGAACCAACGCGGGATCAACAGAACCCTGAAAGAGCCGGCTGATCTCATTATCATGTGGGCCATAGTTCATTCTGAAAGTTACGATCTCCCGTACCTGCGTCCCTTTCAGCCCCAATTCCTCTTTCATACCGCGCTGTGCTGCGGTCAGATAATCTTCCCCGGCCTGCACGTGTTCTGAGACGGAGCAATCCAGAAGCGATGGCGAAGTTGCTCTGTCTTTGCTGCGTTGTTGTATCAACAGCCTGCCCTCCCGCGTGAAAAGGAAAACATGGACGCCGCGGTGTTGAAGGCCGCGCTGATGGACAACGGTTCGCAATTCCTGGCTGTTAACCTTATCGTTATCGTCTACAACATCAAGCAGTTCGTCTGACATGGGCATTCATCCTGGTTGAGTTATAAATTATAAAACAGCAAAGGGCACAAAGAAATTTTTCTTCGTGCCCTTTGGTACTAGGTTATCGTTTATAACGATCTACTTCGAGAAAAATTTAACCATTTGTTCGAGTCGAAGCACACCGTCAAATTCAATTGCACCCTTGCGTAGCTGGCCCTTTTCGCCACCGGGGTCGCCCAGGCTGGAGACGATGATGTCGCCGCCGCTAAGGTCCTCCTGCTCGGTATAGTAGTTGGTTGTCACCACCACGTGAGTACCGGCGGATTTCGCAGCCAGCACACCGTTCCTTGAGTCTTCCACCACAATAGCCTCTTCCGGTTTTAACCCGGTTAGGGTGAGAGCCAGGTTGTAGATTTCTGGATCAGGCTTTTTCCTGCTCACCACATCGCCGGCCAGTACTACATCGAATTTGATGTCCGGAAGGAAGTCCTTTGTGATGGCTAATGCAGTCTGCTCGTTCGATGTCGTGCACACCCCGATCTTCAGGCCGGCGTCCATTGCTTCTTTCATAACGCGATGGATACCCGGCCGCAGCGGAAGCTTTCCGGCTTCGATCAGCTCCACGAACAGGGCGGTCTTGCGTTTGTGCATGTTCTTGATCAGCTCATCCACATCTTCCGGCGGCACCGGCTTGCTGAAACCTTTAGTCAGGTAGTGCTGTTTCATTCGTTCCTTACCGCCGCCGATCTGGAGCAATTCGTGATAATAATCCACACTCCACTCATCGGTGAAACCGAACTCCTTGAACGTCATATTGAAGGAAACACGATGACCATCCCGTTCGGTATCGATGATCACACCATCCTGATCGAAGAATATTGCTTTAATTTTTCCCATGATTTTTCCAGACTGCGGACACCTATAAGAGCTTGCCTGTAAATTCCAGGATAGGTTACTTTTTTGGGGTGCGCAGTTTCGCTGCGCACCCCAAAAATAACGGTTTGCTCCATGTTGCTGATAGGGTCTACTTGTTAATCAGAATTCCAGATCCTTATTTCTTCTTGGTTAAAAACTCGCGGATCACGTCGATGACCATGCGGTTTTCTTCTTTAGTCCCGATAGTAATGCGGAACCAGCCATCGCTGCCGTATTTTTCGGATTCGGGGCGCAGAATGATGCCCTTTTCCTCGGCGTAAGCCACCATCTCTTTGCCTTTTTTGCCGGTAGCGCCGCAGTCAAAGAGGATGTAATTTGCTTTGGAGGGGAAGACTACCAGCCCGGGGACGTCGCTCAAGGCTTCCGAGATGAAGTCCACTTCGCTGTTATTGAATTTAACGCGATAGGCAAGCGCCTCTGTATCCTCGAAGGCTGCCAGGGCTGCCCACATGGGTATCGTGCCTACGTTCCAGGGCAGGAGTGCACCCGCGATCTGGCCGATTACTTCCTTATCACCCAAAGCATAGCCGAAGCGCATGCCGGCCAACCCATAAGCCTTGGAGAGCGTGCGTGTTACGAGCACGTTCTTGTATTTCTTGGTCAGGTTGACTTGTGACATGCCCAACCCGGCATATTCCACGTATGCTTCATCGACGATGAAGGGGATGCCGGTTTCGGCGATCCGCACAAAGTCTTTTGCATCCATGAAGTTGCCGGTGGGGTTGTTCGGGTTGGCAACCACGATGATCTTGGTCTTGTCGGTGATCGCTTTGAGGATCCCATCCGCATCGTAAAGGATCTTCTTATCCTTATAGATCATCGGTACGGATACCATCTTGCCGCCCAGGATGGTGCCGCGCAATTTGTAGATGCCAAAGCAGGGAGTCTGCTGGATCACTTCCTCGCCCGGTGCAAGGAAAATGCGGAAGATATTGTCGTATACCTCGCTGGAGCCATTGCCGAGCAGCACGTTGTCGGCGCCTTCCAGCCCGTTGATCTCTGCGATCTTTCCGCGTACGACCAAGCCCTGGTCAGGGTAGCGGTTGGCCATCTTGGCGTATTTGATGATGGTCTCGAGCACTTTCTCTGACGGTGGGTTTGGATTCTCATTGGACATCATGCGGTGAAGCTCAGGTTTGCGCCAGGCCAGTTCGATGTGCCCGGATATATACATGGGTATGCCCTTAACCCACGGGACGAAATAATCTTCAACCTTTTTCATTTTTGCTCCTCAAGAATTTTGGTTATCTGAAAAGTAAGGAGTATGTTTTTCACTTTACTCCTCACGATTTTCTTTTTAAGGGGAATTATGCTTTTCCGGTGCTGCCAAGTAGATCGATATAATATCCGACCTTCTTTCGTATGGCATCGCGGACGGCGATGTCGATCTTGCCGGGCTCGTATTCTTCACGGTGTGCGCTGATATATTCGAATTTTGCATCGATCAGGGTGCGTTTCAACTCGGTGGACAGGTTGAACTTGGCGCCGCCCATCTGGATCAACTTCTTGACATACTCTTCCGATAGACCCGTACCACCATGTACCACCAGGGGCGTCTTGACCGTTTTGCCGTTCAGCATCTGGTTGATCTTGCCCATGCGTTCGAAATCTATCTTCGGGTTCTTGGTCATATAAACGCCATGCGCCGTTCCGATGGCGGGAGCGAATATATCCACACCGGTGCGCTCGACGAATTCGACTGCCTGGGCGGGGTTGGCCAGGGCGGCTTCATTCTCGGCCACGATGATCTGGTCTTCCACGCCGCTTACTGTGCCAAGCTCCGCTTCCACCGAGATATCGCCGGCTTTATGGGCGTAATCCACCACTTCCTTGGTCTGCCTGATGTTTTCCTCATAAGGCTGTTTGGAAGCATCGATCATGATGTTGGTATAACCGGCGTCTGCACACTTCTTGCAGTATGCGACATCGGTGCAATGATCGAGGTGCAAACAGATCGGGACCGGCGCAGAGGATGCGATCGCACGATATATGGCAACCATCACATTGGTGCCGAGAAATTGTGATGGCTTGACGGAAGTCTGGATGATCACCGGGGCCTTTTTCTCCACCGCGGCATCGATGACCGCTTCCCATTGAACCAGGTCGGTGACATTGAAGGCACCAATACAATATTTGCCTTTGGCCGCCTCGATCATGATTTCCTTCGCATTGACAATGGACATAATCTTCTCCTCGAAAATCTGCTATTCTTGGCACTGCAACTAATGAAAGAATTCGATTTTATTTAGTGAGTGGAACTGCAGTTTGATAGGGTGCTGAATATTTTCAGCACCCTTTGTTTACGCGACACCGTATAAAATATTTCTAAAGACCTAGGCCGGTTGTTTTTCGGGATGAACCATGCGTTCACCGACGAATGCTTCCAGGCTTGCAAAACCCTTCGTGAAAGTCTGGACCGTGCTGACCGTGGCCGGATGGATGTTGAACTGCTCCAGCGACAGGCCGTTCGGGTCGTAGGCCTGGATGCAGTACGGCAGGGTCAACATCTTGTCCAAAATATGCTGGGGCACATCTTCTTCGATCTCGGGACGGAAATCAATGTTATCGCCCAGTTCGAAAAGAG
>CAZPCR010000192.1:0-5988 GCA_964585035.1 uncultured Anaerolineaceae bacterium | reverse complement strand
GACGATACGTTCGGACATTGCTTTGCCTCCTTTTGGCAACCAAACAAAAAAAATAATGATGATGTCGCACGTCGATCGAACGGTCAAAACAAAATGACCCGGCGAAGTGCCCTCGGGTCAAACGTCCATATTCCAACGATAACGTACTGGCATCTTACAAACTCCGATGATAAAGGCAATCCCTTAAACCGTCAAGGAAATTAATCTGGCTATTAAGTACTGTTTACCTGGCCTGGGCAGGCCAATTGATATTCCGAATTCTATAAATGGTATATCATTGGGGCATGGACGCCATTTTTGAATTCCATATTTCGCGACGAGCTCGCCAGACATACCAGTTTGATGAAACCCTGTTTGCGACGGATGGCCGTCTCATTTTCTCCGATTTTAGGGCGGCTCGCCGGTTCGTGGACCGGATCTATGCCGTCAGTGGGCGGCTTGTACCCGCCTCCGATATTTTCGCCATGGGGCTGATCGATGAAATCCTGCATCTGGTGATCCGTCATTATGAAAGGCAGAACCCGGGTGTAATGGCCCGTGCCCTGGATTTTTTACGGGCTGGCTTGGGTGATAGGCTGGAGGATACCCTCGTCAAATTTATAGATGAGTTTCCGCCCATGCCGGTTTATCACGGCCAATTATCCGTTAGTGAATATCTTTCCGGTTCGAGCAGTGGTATTTCACATCGCCAGGTGTCCCTGGAAGAAATGCTGCTCGTCAACATTGCCAACCAAAATCCTGCCCTCGAGCCGTACAAGGAATTCTTCGACGATTCTGTTTTATCCGGAACCGCATATCCCGAATCAATGCGGTTGTTGGGTGATTTTCTAGGAAGGCAGGCGGCGGTTGGTGATCGAGGTAGCGGGGTCCGGGAATCCCTTTATGAGATGCTGGTCAGCCCGTCCAAAGCCTCGCCCTACTCGCTTGAAGGGCAGTTGCAATATTTGTTGGATAAATGGGGTGATCTTCTTGGTAGGGATATCCTCGACCGCATCGTACGTGCAATGGACTTCGTCCGCGAAGAGGCCATCCGTCATACTACGCAGGGTGGACCCAGCGGTGTGGCGCCCCTGCCTGATTTTCAAGGCGAGTCTGAGTATGAACGATATAGTCCAGATAAAGATTGGATGCCGCGGCTTGTCCTGATCGCCAAGAACTCCTACGTCTGGCTCGACCAGCTCTCGAAGAAATATCAACGCTGGATCAAAACACTCGACCAGATCCCCGATGAGGAGCTTGATCTGCTGGCCTCACGCGGTTTCACGGGTCTGTGGCTGATCGGTTTGTGGGAGCGCAGCCGCGCCAGCCAGCGTATTAAACAGCGGATGGGTCAGGCGGATGCGGTCGCATCGGCTTATTCATTGGATTCCTATGAAATCGCCGCCGACCTGGGCGGTTGGGAATCGCTAGGTAACTTGCGCAGCCGGGCTTGGCAGAGAGGGATTCGTCTTTCAGCGGATATGGTGCCGAACCATATGGGCATCGATTCGGACTGGGTTATTAACCACCCTGACCGGTTTCTGTCTCTCGATGAACCCCCGTATCCCTCTTACACTTTTAACAGTGAAGACCTCTCTGACGACTCACGCGTCGCGATCATCCTTGAAGACCATTATTACAATCATTCGGATGCCGCCGTCGTATTCAAACGGGTCGAGTGCGCCTCCGGGGAAACGCGCTACATCTATCATGGCAACGACGGTACCTCTTTCCCGTGGAACGACACGGCGCAATTGGATTACTCCAGCCCCGAGGTGCGGGAGGCCGTCATCCAGACCATCCTGCACGTGGCGCGTAACTTTCCAATAATCCGTTTCGATGCGGCTATGACCCTCGCCAAAAAACACATCCAGCGGTTGTGGTTCCCGGAACCCGGCGCAGGAGGGGCGATCCCTTCTCGAGCCGAACATGGGTTAAGCAGGCCGGAGTTGGATGCGAAAATCCCCTACGAGTTCTGGCGCGAAGTTGTGGATCGGGTTGCCGCCGAAGTGCCGGAAACGCTCCTACTGGCGGAGGCGTTCTGGCTGATGGAAGGTTTCTTCGTCCGTACGCTCGGTATGCACCGCGTGTATAACTCGGCGTTTATGCATATGCTGCGCGATGAAGATAATGCCAAATATCGCCAGGCGATCAAGAATACGCTCGAATTCGATCCGCAGATCCTGAAGCGTTATGTGAACTTCATGAACAATCCCGACGAAAAGACCGCCGTGGAACAGTTCGGCAGCGGCGATAAATATTTCGGCGTTTGCGTTTTGCTTTCCACATTACCAGGCCTGCCCATGTTCGGGCATGGGCAAATCGAGGGCTACCGGGAAAAATATGGGATGGAGTATCGCCGCGCCAAATGGGAGGAGACACCCGATGAAGGGTTGGTGCGTGGTCATGAATGGAAGATCTTCCCGCTTTTACATCGCCGTCCCCTTTTCGCCGGTGTCGAACATTTTGAGCTCTACGACTTTTTCGAAGCCAGTGGTTCGGTGGATGAAAATGTTTTCGCTTATTCAAATTTCCTGGGCGATCCGCAGGCGGGGCTGGGCGAACGCGGTCTCATTATTTATCATAACAAGTATGCCGATGTGCGCGGCTGGATCAAAATCTCCACCGCTGTGATCGATAAGGGTTCTGGCAGGTTGATCCGAAAGTCACTCGGTGAAGGATTGAGCCTGCCGGTGAACGGATATGCAATATTCAAAGATTATGTTACTCATCTGGAATATATCCGTCCCATTCGCGAGCTGATTGAAAAGGGGTTATATTTGGAATTAGGCGCCTATCAATGCTATGCCTTCCTGGATTGGAGATTTGTGGAGGGCGACGAATGGAAAGCAATCAACGACTCGCTGAATGGGGCAGGCGTGGAATCGATACAGGTCAAGCGAGATGGAACATTCACCTTGAAAATGGGTAAGGAGAATAAAGAAGCAGCCAGAAAATCCGTGACAAAGAAAAAAGTCGCGGGTGTCATAAAGAAGGAAAAAAAGAAGAAGGAAACGAAAAGTAAAAAGGTGAAACCCGCCTCCAGGAAACCGGCGAAAGCCGTAAAGAAAATGCCTGTAAAGGTGCAGGCAAAAATTATAAAGAAAAGCACTGTAAAAAAACCGGGGAAGAATAAAGTTGCCGGTAAAAACAATATCAACAAGAAGGTTGCGCAAAAGACACCGTTGAAACGGAAAACGGTCCTACCAGTCAATAAAAAGCTAGGTAGGTAAGAGAGAACCGCCTCGAATTCTTAAGAATTCGAGGCGGGGATTCATCTACGCTGCATAAGATTTTGATATTCTTGGGTTCCAATTTGGAGCATGCTGGATCAAATTCAAACCGGCTATGTAGAAGTAACCGGCGGCATAAATCATCATCCAGGGGATGATGCCCCAGCCGATGTAACCCGCCAGAATATATCCGGTAAGCAGGGCATAAAGCCCAAGAGCGATCTCACCCCAAACGAGTGGGCTGACCGGTTGTAAGTAAGTATGGTCAACCGACTGATGTTTTTCATTATCAGTGCTCAGGTTGAGCTTGGGGGTCCGTATGAAACTACCGCCTTTTCCGGTTAAACCTTCAATCACGGCGATACTCGTGCTCAGAGAAATACCAAAACCGGTAATCACCATTAACGGTATCAATTTAAGCCTTCCAAGCAAGGGAGGCGTTTGCGGGCCGGTTGCCACAAGATACAACAAGGGAGGTCCAAGGCCGGTCAGGACAGAGAATGGGATAATTTTAAAAGCGAACGGGACAATAAGACCGACGGGTAGGGTAAGCAGTAATAAACAAAGCATCAATGGATGTACCATATAGCCGGTGAGATGCAGGAATGCCATAAATCGGACAGTCCACGGTATATCGTCACGCTCAATGACCTTTGGGAGAATTTTTCGTACGACCTGAAAACTTCCTTTGGCCCACCGGAACTGTTGATTTTTGAAGGCTTCCACCTGGGTGGGTAGCTCGGCAGGGACAACCACATCGGGAACGTACCCGATCTTCCAGCCGCGCATTTGAGCGCGGTAGCTCAGGTCGAGATCCTCTGTAAGGGTATCCCATGCCCACCCGCCTGCATCCTCGATGCAGGCCCGGCGCCATAAGCCGCCTGAGCCATTGAAGTTAAGGAATAAACCGGAGCGAGAGCGCACCGTTTGCTCAACAATGAAATGACCGTCAATGGCCATTGCCTGGGCGTTAGTCAGCGAATTATATGTCCTGTTGGTGTGTCCCCAGCGTGTCTGGAGGCAACCTAGCTCACTGTTTTGGAAAAGTGGTATGGTTTCCCTCAACCAATCCGGTTTGGGTACAAAATCGGCATCAAAGATGGCTATAAAATCACCGGTCGCACGGGAAAAGCCTTCATCCAAAGCACCGGCTTTATATCCTTTGCGGTTCGTGCGATGGAGCCATTCAATGTTGATGCCACCCTTCTTATATTTATCCACCAACTGGTGTACAAGCTCGGCCGTCTCATCGGTCGAGTCGTCCAATACCTGTATTTGCAGGTAGTTCGCCGGGTAATCTAATTGTGTTACGGCGTTTAATAAACGCTCCACCGTATATTTTTCATTGAAGATTGGGAGCTGGATGGTTACCAGTGGCCATTCTCCAAGGGGAAATACATCCTGTTTATTTCTAAGCGTTTTCTTAATGCGTAAATAAAGAATTGCGCTGATCAGGTTGTTTATCCCGTAAAGGGCCAGCCATAAAATTATTAACAAATATACAAACGCGATTAGATAGATGAATATTTGCTTGATATCATTTATCATTGGTAAAAAGGTATTGTGGATCATTTTCTCACCGCTCCAATTTCCATGTTTCTTGCAATTAACTTTTATTAGTGAAACTGTTTATCCTTTTGCCAATGTTACAGTTCAGCTAGGCCTTTAACGCCTGTATATGGGAAACGCGATAAATTGCATGGGTCATAAGCAGCCTATGCAAATTGGGAGATTCTGCCCGTTTTTATAAAAACCCATTAAACTAACGGATAAAATAATCACCCCGCAATAATCCTCATGGATAAACAGGTTATATAATAATCTTACAATAAAACCTCCTCAACCGCATCCATCGGCTGGGGAGGTTTTATCTCAGCCAGTTGGGGGAGTGCCCGAGACAAAAATACGACATGGCTGGCTAATAAGGAGTATAGTGCTTCGTAAAAAAACCATCGAATTCTTAAGAATTCGATGGTGGGATTCATCTACGCTGTGTAAGGTTTTGTTATCCCTGTGTTCCAGTTTGGGGCATGCTGGATCAAATTCAAACCGGCTATGTAGAAGTAACCGGCGGCAAAAATCATCATCCAGGGGATGATGCCCCAGCCGATGTAACCAGCCAGAATATATCCGGTAAGCAGGGCATAAAGCCCCAGGGCGATCTCGCCCCAAACGAGTGGGCTGACCGGTTGTAAATAAGTACGGTCGATTCTCTTCTGCTTTTTGTGCACATTACTCAGGTTGAGCTTTGGGGTCCGTATGAAACTACCGCCTTTTCCTGTTAATCCTTCAATCACGGCGATACTCGTGCTCAGGGAAATACCAAAACCGGTAATAGTCATGAGCGGAATTAGTTTAAGGCGTTCAAAAAAGGGCGGAGTTTGCCGGGATGCTGCAACAAGGTATAACAGGGGAGGTCCGAAGCCGGCCATGAAAGAGAATGGAAATATTTTGAATGCAAAAGGTTGAAGAAGACCGACGGGAAGGGTAAGCAGTAATAAACAAAGCATAAGTGGATGCACCATATAACCGGTGAGATGCAGGAATGCCATAAATCGGACAGTCCACGGTATATCGTTACGCTCGAAGACCTCGGGTAGGATTTTTCGTACAACCTGAAAACTTCCCTTGGCCCACCGGAACTGTTGTTTTTTAAAGGCTTCCACCTGGGTGGGTAGCTCGGCAGGGACAACTACATCGGGTTTATAGCCGATTTTCCATCCGCGCATTTGAGCGCGGTAGCTCAGGTCGAGATCCTCTGTAAGGGTATCCCATG
>CAZPCR010000191.1:0-5989 GCA_964585035.1 uncultured Anaerolineaceae bacterium | reverse complement strand
AAACCTGCGCAATATTATAATACAAAATTAATATTTCCCCCATATTTACCGACCCTAATATTTGCTGCCCATATATGGGCATTTTTTCGTAATAAGGGCAATTTAATCTCATTTGGACTCATTGGGATTTAAGAATATATTTGAGTTGGCATCCATCAACGATAAACCGCACATAAAATTTATTTTAAATTGAGGCGAGTAAAAGAAGAATTATTTTTAGTGAATGATCGTAACTATTCACTAACCTTTGTATGAAATACCCGAAAAAAAAGATATGCACGGCGCGTAGCGCCGTGCATATCTTTTTTTAACAGGTGCAGGTGATCTCCCTGAGCGAAATTCTTTGTCCTCGAAGATGCCAAGTGTATTCCTTGGCGCGGGTGCAGATGGTGAGTGCTTTCCTCGCCAAAAGGACCCCAGTAGTTAAGAAAGATTACTTTGGTATTTGTGTCAGCAAGTCGCGATATTGTTGAGCATTAGGCGGGTTCATCAGGAGGATTTGTGAGATGACCTCCGCTGCTTCTTTATTTTTCCCGGTTTGTAACAGCGCGTCGCCCAGGGCATCCAGTTTACTGACAGCTTCATCGGTCCGGCCCATTCGGTGCAGTTGTTCGGCCAGGGCGCGGCTAAACAGAGGCTGGTCATCATATTCTTTAACCAAATCCTCGAGGAAAGGAAGGGCATCGGCAGCCCGACGATTGCTATCGAGATAGGTGAGGAAGCTTTCAAGCTCCACTGTGGCCTGCTGATGCTGTCCCATGCGAGCGTAAAGCTCAATCAATTGTTTACGTATACCCGGATCTTCAGGACTCAGGGTGCGGATCTGTTCATAGACGCGCAAAGCTTGTTTCCAATCGAGGCGCTGCATATCGATATCCGCCATGCGCTGCAGGATGTGGATGTTCCACGAGTGGTCGGCGTTCGTTTGCTGCAAGACTCGCAGGGCGCTCGTAAAGGTTTTGCGTGCCATATCCAGTTCGGCCAGGCGGTAATAAAGCTCTGCCAGTTCCAGGTATTCATTAATGGCTTCGTCCACCTGACCGTGAGCTACGAGCTGATCGATCAACCGCGTGCGGGCCGACAAGTCCATCGGTGACAACTGGATCACGCGCCGCAATAGTTTACTGGCCTGCACCACTTCGCCGCGCACCCCGTAGGCATGTGCGGTCACAGAGAACTTGGCTATTGCATCCTGGCTGCGGCCTTCCTGCATTAGCAGATCGCCGATGAGTGTGTGCAGCGGCAAATAGGTCGGCGCGTGCTGCACGGCGTCGAAAGCCTCGTCCATGGCCGTACGCAGGCTGCCCTTACGGGCCAGTTGATGGATGAGGTTGATCGACTCGATCACGCTGGAGCTTTGCGCTTCCAACAGCACTTCGGCCAATGGGGAAGGCGTTGATCCTTCGTCGCCTTTACGCGTCTGTTCACGC
This sequence comes from uncultured Anaerolineaceae bacterium, assembly GCA_964585035.1. GTDB lineage: Bacteria > Chloroflexota > Anaerolineae > Anaerolineales > Villigracilaceae > Fen-1038. The sequence goes on along the minus strand of CAZPCR010000191.1, from coordinate 4,559 downwards.
GTCTTATAGATCTGGTCGCGCCAATCGGAACGCAGGAGCAGGCCGCGGATATTATTGCAAATATTAAGATTTACTTCTTCGTCTTTTTGGTCGTGCTGTGCTTCGATCAACGGCTCGTAAAGCTGGCGGATATCGTCCGATTGTTCGGGCGGCACAGTCATCGAATCGGCTAACTTCAGCGCCTCCATATATTCCAGTGCGGCGTCCCTGATCTGTCCTTTTTTAAATAGAATGTCTCCTAATACAAGCCGGGAGCCAAGCCCGTAATCGACGTGTTTTACTGAATGGGCCAGGTTGCGGATGGCGCTTTCAAGCCGGTCACCCGTGGAGCGTAGGTATCCAAGATCGAAATAGAGGGCCGGATGCGTGAAGCCCGCTTCGAGGGCGCGTTCGAGTTCATCGGCCGCGGCTGCATCCTGATTCTTCGTTTGCGCATCGATGGCTTGCCCAAGGTGCAAAACGACTTTTGTCTGTTCGGCCTGCTGCAGCGATAAATGCCCGGTGCCTTTCACGATAGCTGACAGGCCGCGCCGTTCCTGCGCCGAGGGGCTCTCGTCGCTGTAATCGAAAAGCATCTCTGCCAGTTTGGTCAAAGCTTTCTGGCGCGCCTCGGCGATGGGGTCCAAACCCGAATTGGTTTTTACCGCCGGTTCCTGAAGTTGTTTGATCTTGGCCATGCTGATCGGCCCGGTGCCGCCCTTGGGCCGCATCGGCTTTGGAAGTAATTGTCCCGTTTTTAATAAGGATTGAGCCTGCCTGGCCTCCGGACTTTGTGGCGAAAGTTGCAGGGCCTTGGTTACAATTTCCTGCGCCTTATCGGCTTTGCTTTCCCGCTGCAGGATGCTGGCAATCGCAAGATATTCGGTAACGGCTGCCAGGTTTTGCCCGAGGCGCTCATGGACCACGGCCAGCCGTGAATGGGCGAGTATATTTTCAGGGTCAAGGACCGTTATGCGGCTCCAGTTTTCCAGAGCCTTTTCGACGTCGCGTTGATTAAAGAACGCCTCAGCGGCTTTCATGGCAGCGTCAATCGCTATATCCAATTTGCCAACGCGTTCCGATATCTGGCCTATTTTTTCCCATGTGACCGGGTCGCCAGGTGATGCCTGGGCAACGTGTTGGTATAACTGCAACGCTTCATCGAACTCGCCCAATTGAAACAAAGCCAACCCAAGGCTGTTAAGTGCCTTGGGTTGGTCGGGTATTTCCTGAAGCGCCTTGCGATACGCCGCGGCGGCCTTTTTCCAATCCTGGTCCCAGGCTGCCGAGTGGCCTTCGTTCATTGCCTTCTGGAAAACGTCTTCTCGTCCGGGCATGGGTCTATTTTACCGCATTAGGAATGAGTGAATGGGGAGAAACAGATCGGGAGGCACGCATATAAGGGCACGACCTGCCGTATCCCAACATTAATCTTGCGTGGATTAGCAATTGACTGTATTCTTGGATTGTTGGAATAGGAATATCATTTTTAGTCCATATGATCATTCTGCCCGATAAAGGATCGATATGAAAAGAATGCCGACGTGGGTAGTCCTTTGCTTGCTCTTGGTCCTCCTGCTTCCGCTAATCTGGTCAACTGTGCTCTATCTTAAGGCCGCATATACGGATAGCTTGACTGTTCCGGGAGGTGACATTCAAGCTCTCTTAAAGAATGTCTCATATTTCGCGATTGGAATGCTTCTGCTAATTGACCCAGAGATGATCCTGATAGCATTTTCCAAACGACTTCGTTTCGATGAAAAAAGACGACACTCTTTTGCCCTGTGGTTCCGGTTGTTTGGAGGATTTTTGGTAATCGGAAGTCTATTTTCGTCTCATTATCTGATCGGAGAGTTATTAGGCTTAGCTGGATATTGAAGCTGCCGCTTGCCGAACCGACACCGCAGATCTAACTGGAACCCGTGAAAGAACCTAAACCCGCAGCCCAGTTGGTATTTGCCTGAGGTTGTTTATTACGCACTGATCTCTTTCGTTTCTCCCAGCTCAAACCCGAGCGCGCTTCCGTCGAGAGGGGTGAGTGGGTCACCTGATCTGTCTAGGAAAAAGATGGATCATGGCATATTGATTGGGATCGGGGTAGAGCTGATGGTGACTGAAGGTGTAATCACCATGGGTTTTGCGCCTAAGTTGGCTAATTCCAGCTGAATGCGCGTGCGGAGGGTGTTGAAGTTGTGGTCAACGGTGGCTTCTGCTTCTTGAAGGAGGCGGATGCCCTCGGCACGATCGCCTTTATCGAGTGCCATCCTACCGTTCACATATGCATACAACGCTGAACGCCCCCATGTATATTTTGAACCTGTCTCCAAGTCCGATGTGGCGAGGGCGATCTCGTCTTTTTCGTAGTAGATCAAAGCGCGCAAATAATAACGGTAACCCATAAAGGTGGGTTTGGTGGTCAACGTTTCATTGAGAACTGACAGGGCTTCGTCCAATTTTCCCGATTGGTAAAGATAAGCGGCTTTGAGATAGATCTTCTCGTCGAGATAATTCGAATTTTGGGTTGAAGCATCCATGGCTTGAACAGCTTTATCAAGTTGTCCCAGGCAGGCGTATGCTTCGCCCTCAAATCGGTAAAGGCCGGTAATGGAAGAGTCTTGAAGAGATGTCCTATCCTGAATCGCCTGTGTTTGTGCCAAGCCCTGGTCGCACTGGTCGAGATCAATAAGGTCTGCCGCTGCGACGCGGTCGTTATAAAGGAAATCCTTGCTGGGTCCTAAGGCGATGGCAGCCAGGATGTTGTCGTGAGCAATACGGGTCAGGGCCTGTCGGTTCACGAAATAAACTTCCTGGTCAGCCATGGAAATGAGAACATCGTGGCGGAAGGCATAATAATCCCCGTTGTGCGGTGACAGGGAAATCGCCTTGTCCATATCATCCAAAGCCAGGCGGTTATACTCTGAATAGGTCGTTTCATCATGTTCTTTCGGCAAAAGATCATAATAGCACGTGGCGCGCTGGTAGTAGGCATAATCCAGGCTGGGCGCCTGTTGGATGACCTCGTTCCATAGCGGGATAGCCTGATCGTATTTACCGTCATTCATTAATTTATTTGCATTCGCCATGATCGGATTTAGGTTTTTCGGAGGAACCAGGCCTCCACTTAAAGCGTATTCGAGAAAACCGGTTTTATAAATGTAGATTACCGGCAGGCAACAAATTCCCAAACATACACAAACGGTAAGCAGGATGATCCATAAGACTCTTGATTTTTGTGGTTGGGGGCTGGCGGATGCTGGCGTTTCTTCCATTTTGATTCCTCCTTTTTAATACGTGCTTATGAAGGTAAAAAACCAACTCGCATATATATTAGCATTATCACCCTTTGCATGGAAGTGTTTATTATCCTGTGAAGGTAAGAGTTTCGGCGTACCCGTATGAGCAAGGTTAATATGTCGAAAACATGAATCACCCACCTTACAAATACGAAACGATGGGGTGGATGTGACCTTTGTCACTTGGGGTTTTAATCCAATCGAGAAATAATAATATCAATTAAGGTTTTCCTTAATTGTGGATGAAATCGAAAATTTGGACCCACGCCTACACCCGAATACATCGACGAAACACAAGAGGGTCGTAAGTTTAATTTAGTTTCAAAAAGCAATTGCAGGGTGGCCTACTACTATCTAGGTACGAATTACAATATTGGGATTCGTCATCTACTAATGGAAGATATTATCAACGGATCGTGGATGAATTGGAACGGACCGCGGAGGTAATTTGGCTATGAAGAAAATCCCGTTTTTGTGCCTCATATTCCTTGTAAGTTGCCAATTAATGCCATCGCGCATAACAGCGAATCCATTCGTTCCACAATTGGATGGGTTTGATTTTGGTCAAAGCTGTCCGCATGGTTGCTGGTTAGGGATAAATCCGGGAGTAACAACAGCAGATGAGGCGAAAGCCATCCTGCAAACTTCAAACCAGATTGATAAAACACAATACTTAATATCCGATGAAGGCATCTATGCAGTTTGGAAACCAGAGAACTTTAAGACAACTTGCGAAATCCGCATCCAGTTTGAGAATGGTTTAGTGCAATCATTGATTGTGAGTAATATGGAATATACAATCAATGATTTTGTTAGGGTTTTAGGGGAACCTGACCTAATCCGAATTAAGGTTCAGAGAGCTATAGTAGACTCGGTCGCATATTCTATTTACTTTTCATCAAAAAGAGTCATGATAGGTGTCCTTTTTAGTGGTTGGACAGGTCCGGATCCAAGTGACACCAATCTAATGGTGTGGCTAAATGTCGAGCCCGATCTTTCAACTCCTCCGGTCGATTGGGGAGATAGCCAGCCATGGTTGGGTTATGGACATATCAAGGATTATTTACCGGGAGTAGTAATACCTACACAGGATGCGACACCAAATCCATCTCAAGGCGAGATACCAATTCCATAACCGGCTGTAGCAGTTGACTTCGGTCAACGATCGGCAATCTTCAGTTCCGTATTACGCGTGAATCACTTTCATATCGCCCCAGCTCAAACCCGAGCGCGCTTCCGTCGAGAGGGGGATATCGAGCGGGTAAGCGGACCCCATCACTTCCTGCA
>CAZPCR010000190.1:0-6016 GCA_964585035.1 uncultured Anaerolineaceae bacterium | reverse complement strand
GCGCCGCATCGGAAGCCCACTCGATCGGATACGAATACGCCTCGCGCGCCCGCCGTTCCGGTCTCAACACTGTGGATGCTGCGCGTGCTTTTTTGTTTTTCCGGGATGCGCTGCTTCAATCCGTCATCCAGGTTTACCAGGAAGCCAACGTTCCTTCCGGTCAGGCTTGGGGAGAAATTCTACACAAGGTCAATGCTTTCACCGATCTGATTTTGCTGCATCTGCTGGAAACATATCGCGCTTTGGAAGAGAATGGCTGAAACCATCGAATATTTTTATTCTAATAAAGCGATAGAGAAGCCTTGGCACTATCCTGAAGACTTGGACCCGTGACGAAGGTATAATCATTTTATGGCGAATCCAATTTTAGATCTCCCTTTTGTCTTGGAAACCAGGCGCAACCATGCCCTCGAACATGCCACGCTTCACGTTCTCGCCGAAAAACATCCGGGGGCTCCAATGGCCGGCCATTCCAATCCGACCGGTTTTTTCATCCTGGGAAATTTGCCCACCGATGAGATCCAGTCCGCTGTGGCACAGGCCCTTACGAGGCTGCGCGCAGGCGAAAAGGAACTTGCTATACACGCCGGCTGCGGAACGAATCTGGCAACCTCGGCTCTCATGGCAGGCACCTTTGCCTGGTTTGTGATGCGAGGCGCCAGATCGACCTTCGGACGGATCGTGCGCCTTCCCTTCGCCATCGCCTTTGCGCTAGCCGGATGGTTTTTGAGTCAGCCTTTAGGTCCAGTCATTCAATCCAAAATCACCACCGACGCGGATATGGGTGGCCTGCAGGTTATGGAAGTCCGCCCAACGCTGAGCGGCCGCGTAACGGCACATCGCGTAATTACTCAAAATTGATAAATGGGGATACGCGAGGCGCACAAGTCTTTCCTTTTCCTCCTCGGCTCCCGGCGACTTTTGGTCTATGAAAGAGAACAACGTCACATTCCTTTACGGTAACGATGAATTTGCCATCGCGCGGCGGTTGGCTGAATCTGGCTCCATCTTTACCGATCCTACCAGCGGCGACATGAACACGGCTCACCTCGAAGCGCGCACAATGACAGAAGATGACCTGAACAATGCCGTCAATGCCATGCCGTTCCTGGCAAAGCAGCGCCTAGTACTTCTGGCAAATCCATCGGCGCGTTATTCCAGCCCGCAAGCCCGGAAAAAGTTCTTTGATTTTATCGAGAAGACCCCACCCACCGCCCAGTTGATGATTTATGAGAATGTCGATGTAAAAACCTATCGCGATAAATCACGCCAGGAAAAGGAAGACGAAAAACACTGGCTCGTCAAATGGATGAAGAAGTCCGGTTTCAAACTGGAACGTTTTGCCTTGCCCGCGCAATGGGAAATGACGGGTTGGATCATCGATAATGCGAAGGAACAGGGTGGGATGATTGAACAGGCCGCCGCCGCGAAACTGGCCGAGATGGTGGGTGCTGATACGCGCCAGGCCGCTCAGGAAGTGACTAAATTATTAACCTATGCCAATTGGGCACGGCCGGTCATGATTCCCGACGTGGAAGCGGTCAGCATCTCCACCGCCGAACCGGATATTTTTGCGATGGTCGATGCGCTCGCAGTCGGTAACAGCAAAGCCGCGCAGCATATGCTTCATAGTCTGCTGGAAAATCAAGATGCTTTCAGTTTGTGGGGTATGGTGATACGGCAGTTTCGCTTATTGCTCCTGGCACGCGAGGTGATCGAAGCGCGCGGCGGCCAGCGTGAAGTGGAACAGGCCCTCGGTGTGCATGCATTCGTAGCTGAAAAAGTATTCGGCCAAGCCAGGCGGTTCACCCTTCCCGCATTGGAAAATATCTATCATAAGCTGCTCGAGATCGACGAAGCCGCAAAGACAAGCCAGGTCACGCTCGACCTGGCCCTGGATATGCTGGTTGTTGAATTGACAGCGTAGGATTTTATATCTGGCTCTCACTTGATATATTAGAACAAGGTCTCCTGCCGCGGCAGATCTGTATCATCGAGACCTCCCCAACCATACTTCTTCAAATCCACTTTATCTTTTATAAATTCGATTCCCTCTTCCTCCAGCAATAGGCGCTGCTTCTCTGCACCGGGACGATCGCTGATCTTGCCCTGTGAGTTGATGACGCGCTGCCACGGCACGTCGTCCGGGCATGCCGCCATTGCACCGCCCACCCAGCGCGGGGCAAAGGCCCGGTAACTTTCAAGGTCCACGCCCGCGGTTGGAGGCAGCATCAGCGCGATCTGTCCGTAGGTTGCCACCTTGCCGCGTGGTACCTGTCTGACCAGCTGCCAGACTCGTTCATTGAATTCCTGGGGGTTGGGAGGGGATGTAAATCGCATGATTCTGTCATCCTGCAATCAATTACTATGACTCCACGAACTGCCCGCCGGTTATATGTTTCTCCAACAGCCTGCGCGGCCTGTCGAATTTCATTTCGACCTCGATCTGCTGGAAGCACAAACCGTTGCCCATCAATACTTTGCGCACGAAATAAACGTCCTTGCCGCCTTCATATTCCACGCTCAAATCATTATTTAAATTGACCTGGCCTGCGATTACTTCACCGCAGCGATCGCATCTGACGGCGAATGAATGGAAGTTGGACGCTGGGACGGGCGGAGTAGAGAATATCTTTTTTAGAAAATTCATGGATGACCTGGGATCACATAATGATCATGGTTTTAAGATGGTTTCGATCTTCTTTATTTCATCATCATTGAAATTTGGGCTGTTCAGCGCAGCTAGGTTATCCTCCAATTGCTTTACGCTGCTTGCTCCGATCAGTGCCGACGTGACCGCCGGTTGTCTTAACACCCACACCAGCGCCATCTGCGCCAGGGATTGACCGCGTTTCTGTGCGAGGTCGTTGAGCTTTTCCACCTTCGGCAGGTTTTGCTTCACGTCCTCGGGAGTCAGCCACACGCGCTCGGTCTTGGTGGCACGCGCTCCCGAAGGGATACCCTTCAGGTACCGGTCGGTCAGCTGGCCCTGTGCGAGAGGCGAGAAGACAATGCAGCCGATGCCTTCCTTGGTCAACACGTCCAGCAGGCCGTCCTCGACCCAGCGGTTCAACATGTTGTAACGCGGCTGGTGGATCAGGCACGGTGTGCCCAGGTCTCGCAGGATTTGTGCTGCCTGCCGTGTCGTTTCTGGGTCATAGTTTGAGATACCAACGTATAGAGCCTTCCCCTGTTTGACGGCGGAATCGAGCGCGCCCATCGTTTCTTCCAGCGGGGTATTGGGGTCGGGGCGATGGCTGTAGAAGATATCCACGTACTCAAGTCCCATCCGTTTAAGGGACTGGTCGAGGCTGGCAAGCAGGTTTTTGCGTGAACCCCATTCGCCGTAAGGACCGGGCCACATATCGTAACCGGCTTTGGTGGAGATGATGAGTTCATCGCGGTACGGACGAAAATCCTGGGCATAGAGTTTGCCAAAATTTTCCTCAGCCGAGCCGGGTGGAGGACCGTAGTTGTTGGCCAGGTCGAAGTGCGTGATGCCCAGGTCGAAGGCACGCCGCGCAATGGCGCGGCCGTTCTCGAACATGTCAACCCCGCCGAAGTTGTACCACCAACCGAGCGAGATGGCCGGCAGCTTCAATCCACTCCGACCGGTGCGGTTGTAGACCATCTTGTCATAGCGGTTTTCAGAGGCTTGATAATTCATAGAATTCTCCATTTCCGTTATTCGCCGCTATTATAAGATACAAACAGCCGGGAAATGTCCTTTGACACTCCCGGCTATTAATACAATTTGTAGAATGGGTCAGCTTTCGATGTTTCGGCGTAAGCGTTCAGCCATGACCCGCATAACTTCAACGGCGAAGAACGGCGTCCCGATAAGCAGTTTCAAGAATCGGTCCTGGTTCACTCGCACCACTTTGCAGTCGGTTTGTGCAATGGCCGAGGCGCTGCGCGGACTGTTATCCAGGATGGCCATTTCACCGAAGATATCACCTTCGCCGAGCAGGGCCAGCACCTTATCGCCCTTCTTTATTTCCACTTTGCCATCCACAATGGTATATAGAAAATCACCTGGCTGGCCCTCAAGAAAAATTGTTTCCCCGGAAGGGATGTGTACCGGTTCTGATTCGTTTTTTAGGATGTCTATTTTCGGCATTAAAGTCTCTCCATCATGGAATGGGTCATACCACGCGATGGACAATTTTAATTAAAACGCAAATCTTGTATGTTAATGGTTGGTTAAGGATTTTCCCAAATCCACTTCTTCAATACGTCCATCGCTTTGTAATTCGTAAGGTCCAGCTGCAGAGGTGTAATGGACACATATCCCTCGGACAGCGCACCGAAGTCGGTGCCTTCTTCTACAATGCCGGTGGGAGCTTCACCGCCGATCCAGTAATACGGACGCCCGCGCGGGTCTATGCGCTGATCAAGCGCGTCACGGTAGACCCGCAGGCCCTGCCGCGTGATCATGTAGCCTTTCAATTCGTTTTCCTTTAAATACGGTACATTTACGTTCAACACCACACCCTCAGGTAACTCGTCTGCAACGGCCTTCTCTGCCACGCGACGCGCCACTAGCGCGGCCGTACTGTAATCAAGGCTTCCCTTGAAACCCACGGGAGAATCAAGAGAGACGGCGATTCCCCGTACGCTGCTAATTACAGCTTCCATGGCAGCCGTAACGGTGCCTGAATAGGTCACGTCATGGCTGATGTTGGCATTGGGGTTGATGCCAGCCATCACCAGGTCAACCGGGTCGGTCAGACCCAGAAGGGGCAGCGCCACACAGTCTGAAGGCGTACCATCGGATGTGAAGGCCGCCGAGCCATCTGCCAGGATCGTCTCGCGTACACGCAGCGGACGGTCGAGGGTTTTGACATGACCCGAAGCCGACCAGTTGCGGTCTGGTGCAAATACCGTTACGCGGCCGAGTTTGCGCATCTCCAGGACGAGGGCCAGTAGGCCCGGTGCTTGAACGCCATCATCATTGGTGACCAGTATGTGCATAGACTTCTTGACTCCCAAAGGGGCTATACCCCATTTATAAGAATGTTTCTGGTCATAAATGACCGGATATTAATGACCGCATATCCTGCAAATTCTTCGGTTATTATAATCGCTCCCCCACTATAATCATTTTGTGCATCGTACGCTGGTCGCAGTTCACTTGTTATTGCTCACTTCCCTCTTCGCATGTTCGCCTCCGCCGCAAGCGCCATCCGAGGCTGCATTCTACGTATATCGTCTTGACCCTCCCTCCATAATCCAAATCTCTAAGGCCGGTACACCCTTGCGCGAGATCCCCATTTCCGACCCCGCCGGATGCAACCTCGATAATCTTTTTCCACCGCCTCATGGTACCAGCATCGCGATGGAATGGAATTGTTCATTTGGCCAGACAGTTGTTGTGTTGGATACGGAGACTGGCAAATTCAAACAGGCCGTCACAGATTCCGACAGCCATTTTTTGGCCTGGGCGCCCGATGGCCAGTCGCTCTATCTAAAAGTGAACACGATCGCCCATCCGCAGGTCCTGCACCTGCACTTGAATGGTAGCCGGGAACCTCTCCCGATCACTGAATTGACCTACGACCTCGCGCCGGATTGGGATGGAACCGGGTTCATTTACTCTTTTTCGCGCGGGATGGGCTTCGGCAGCGAAATGGACATTGCCGGGTCCGATGGCAGTAATGTTAAATCGTTAAAAATTGACCCGCAGTTTTATTTGTCTTTTGCCCGCTGGTCTCCCGACGGAAAACAGGTCGCTTATATAAAAACACCTGATTCGCAAACCCCTTTCACAGTTGGCGAGTTGTGGGTGATGTCCGCTGACGGCTCCATTGCCCGTAAACTAGCGGATGCGGATTCGGGTCATGGTTTCGCACCAGCCTGGTCGCCAAACGGCTCCCGGCTTGCCTTCGTTGCTCGTGATAATCCCCAGGATGCTGCCGCGGATCAATCTTCCTCTGCATTAGTGAGCAACATCCACCTGGTCAATGTGCAAAGTGGTATCGAAACGCCATTGACAAAGTTTAAGTTAACAAACGTC
>CAZPCR010000189.1:0-6020 GCA_964585035.1 uncultured Anaerolineaceae bacterium | reverse complement strand
AAACACGGCATATAGTGCGGCGCCAATCGCCATCCAGACCACTTCACGTGTGCCTACCTCCCAGGCTGCATTCTCACGCGTGGCGTAGTACACTGCGAAAGCGATAAGAAGACCGATGATAACGAACACAAAACGCAAGACGAGTGTGGCCTGATCAACTGAAAAATTGAAGGGGCCGAGGGACTGGGTGCGGCTGCCAAAGGCAAACATGATAACCGCAAAGATCACCAGGACCACACCGAGCGAAACCAAGACATTTGTGAGCTTATTATTCATTTCGATTCTCCTCTTGTTATATATGAGCCAGCGCCTCAGCCCGCATGAATCGCCCCGTTTTCGGAAAAAGCTTTACGTTTAACGCAAGCAATGATGAGGGCACAAGGCGGCAGGCCTCGAGTCGGTCGAAGTCGCTCAGCACTTCTTGCGGCGTTCCATCAGCGATGAGGTCACCATTCGCGATCAATAAGACACGGTTGGCATAAATGACCGCCAAGTCCACATCATGGGTGATGAATAATATCGCTTCGAAACCGGGCATTTGCAGGATGGAATCCATGAAATTCATGTAGTTTTGATAATCCTGTCCGGCAGTTGGTTCGTCCATGATCAGGATGGGCGAACGCATGGCCAGAATAGCCGCAATGCTGACGCGCTTCTGCTGGCCGAATGACAATGCCAGCGGGGGGTCTTGCTCTTTATCGGAAAGGTTCACTATCTTCAGCGCCTCCTTCACCTCCTCTTCAATCTGGTTTTTTGGATGTTTTAAATTCGACGGACCGAAGGCAAGTTCTTCGCGTACCGTCGGAGCAAACAACATATGACTTGGACTTTGAAAAACGTAACCAAGTATGCCAGCTATTTGTGCCACACTTGCTTCTTTCGTGTCGCGGCCATTGACCAACACTCGTCCCAATTTCGGTTTCAAGAGGCCTATCGCATGCTTGACGAAAGTCGTTTTGCCTGCACCGTTCGGTCCTAATACCGCAATGACGTCACCGCGTTTGATCTCAAGGTTGATCCCGTGGAGTACTTCAGTATCAGCCTCATAATTGAACGAGACTTCCTCGAATTTAACCAGTGGGACCTTCTGCGAACTATCAGAAGCGATTCCTGGTAGGATCTTTATCGCGATCGGGGCAGCCTCAAGTCTTGCGCGCTCGACAATATCTTCAGCAGGTAATTTGACTTCGCGATAGTTCACAATTTTAGATAACCCATCCATCTTGCCAAGGTAACGGATTTGGCCCTCAGACATGAACATTACCCGTTCGGGCTTTATTCGTAGTACATCTTCCACGCGATGTTCCACCATTAAAACCGTCATCCCTTTGTTTGCCAGGTCACGGACAGCATCCAAAGTATCATGCGCGCTGGCTGGGTCAAGGCTGGCCAGCGGTTCATCGAGTAGCAAAATGCTTGGGCGCATGGCAAGTACCCCCGCCAAAGCGACCTTTTGTTTTTCACCACCCGAAAGGTTGAATGTTTCGCGGTCACGCAGGTCGGAAATCTTCAAAAAAGACAACGCCTCATCCACGCGTTGAAAGATCTCATCCCGTTTCATGCCAAGGTTTTCGAGGCCAAAAGCAACTTCGTTCAACACCTTTGTACCAAGGATTTGGCGTTCGGGATCCTGTAAAACCGTTCCAACCTTTTGCGAAATTTGTGACAGTTTCCAGTTGATTGTCTCTTCGCCGAAGATCAAAGCATGGCCCGTAAGTTCGCCTTTGTAAGACCGTGGGATCAAACCGTTCAGTATACGGAGGAGAGTGGTCTTGCCACAACCACTGGCACCTGCTACGAGCAGAATTTCGCCCGAATTTGCAGTGAATGAAATGTCCTTAATGGCCGCAGATTGACGGTCTCGGTAGCGGAAGGTAAGGTTTTCTACGATGAGGGGCGTGTCAGGCATTTTATTTTTCGAGAGGATGCCTTTAGGGGCTTAATCCTTGCCTTTAGGAAGAATGATTGCTTCGATGGGCTCACCTACTTTAACACCTAATTTCGATGCTGCGTTACCATTCACCACAGATATTATCAAATTACCTGTGCTTCCGAGCAAGGCGATTACTTCACCGGCTGGCCGTTCGCCAAACGTATCTACCATACCCTTGATCGCGATAACATTTAATCGCACAACGATATTTTGTTTTTGTTGTATTGCGTCACCAAAGTTCTCCACTCGGATATTCGATGCGAGGTTGCCAAAGTGGTCGATGTGTATGACTTCACCTCGCCAACCTGATTCCGTCCTTTCAGGGTGTGGTAATTGGATGAGTACAGGGTCAGAGAAAGTTGTCCCAAGTTGTTTGAGAGGAACACCGGTTGCCAGGTGAGCAGCAACTGGTGAAAAAATATCGCGTCCGTGGAAGACAAAGCTTATATTTTGCAGCCAATATTGGGACTTATCTAGTTCGACAAACTCACATGACCATTTTTCCTGCTTCGCACGCTCAAGCAAAAGGGTAATGATTCCATTATCCGGCCCGACAAAATACCAATCACCGATACGGGCAGCCATGGGGCGGCGTTTCGTTCCCACACCCGGGTCAACAACAACCATATGAACAGTATTTTTTGGAAAGAAGGGTGCAGACCGGGCGAGAATCAAAGCCGCTTCGGGAATATTTTGTGCGCCTACTACGTGACTCAAATCTGTAATCTGAGCTTCAGGGCAGATGTTCCAAATCACACCCTTCATGACGCCTACGTTCCCATCTTTGATTCCAAAATCCGTCATGAGTGTAATGATCGCCATGCAAATCTCCTCCATGACATTATCAAGGGATATAGAATGAATGTCAAGACTTTAGTACGCTTGTCAGCCAGTCCGGCGGTGGAATAAGCACACTATAAAGATTCACAATTAATGAGTTTGCTGGATTCAATTTAAAGGGAAGGGATATAATCCAAAAACCTGGCACGCTTTATTCCAGTATCTGGTTTGCGTACTAAAGTGAATTAATCAATAGATTTGCACGAAGCAGCGATACTTATTCTGCAAACAACGCAGTCGAAACGATAAGAGAAATCCTTGCCAATATAAAATCAGAAAGGCCGTCTAAGTCATATGAAGGTATTGATTTCCTCGATCGGCTCTCGTGGTGATGTTCAGCCGATCCTGGCTCTGGCCCTAGAACTAAAGAAATTGGGACACGATGCCAGCTTGTGTGTAGCCCCTAATTTCAAAGAGTGGGTAGAGTCGTACGGGATAACATGCATTCCAATTGGGCCAGACTTAAGGAAACTCACGGGAGGAACCTTGCCAGCGAAGCCGGTCTTGCCGCCCCAGGAACAATTGCAGCAAATGGCCGACCAATCTGTGCGAACACAATTTCAGGTAATAGCCGAAGCTGCTCATGGCTGCGATCTTATCCTTGCTACAGGCGCGCTGCAGATCGCGACAAGGTCAATCGCCGAGTTTCAGAAAGTCCCATACGTTTTTGGGGCCTACTGTCCAGCCGTCTTGCCATCGCCACATTATCCTCCTCCGAAAATGGGGGGTCACTATTCTTTTTCGCTGCCGGAGACCGAGAATTTGCAGCTTTGGGAAAAAAATGAAGAGGAATTCAATTCTCGATTCGGTGCGACGCTGAATGAGGAGCGGACGAAGCTCGGCTTGGAACCTGTACCAAGCGTTCAGCCACACATTTTTACGGATCGCCCGTGGCTCGCAGCCGACAAGGTGCTCGCACCGGTCCTCCCGCGCTCCGGTCTGGATGTCATACAGACCGGAGCCTGGATGCTACACGATAAAACGCCCCTGCCGCACGACCTTGAATACTTTCTCAATGATGGCCCGCCTCCCATATACCTGGGTTTTGGGAGTATGCGGGCCTCAGAACAGACCCCTGATTTGCTGATCGAGGCAGTCCGAGCCCTGGGGTTCCGTTCAATCCTTCACCAGGGATGGGCGAACCTTATGCCAAGCGACAACCGAAACGACTGCCTATCGGTTGACGATGTCAATCATGAAATGCTGTTCGCAAGGGTGGCCGCCATCGTCCATCACGGCGGTGCAGGGACTACAACAGCCGCGGCACGGGCAGGCAGGCCTCAGGTCATTATCCCTCACAACTACGATCAGTTCTACTGGGCACACTGTGTGCAGGAGTTGGGAGTGGGCGTATCGGGACCCCAGGGTGATGACCTTACCGTGAATACCCTTCTTCAAGCGTTAGGCGAATGTCTGCGACCCGAGCTGACGACACGCGCCCAGGCACTGGCAAGCCGCATGGAGCTCCACGGGGCGCGAATTACCGCAGAACGATTAGTTAATGAGTTCGGTTAAGGCGTCCGCGGGGGAAGGAATCAGTATTCGAATGGGTACATAGAAGGGTTGTTTTACCAAATAAGGAAGAACTTCACATCTAAATGCAGACGGGTGCTTTTGACGTGTGTGAAATCCTACGCTATACTATATTTGTAAAGCGTATCTTCTGGATCCGATAGGCTTCATTGGTCTACCGGTTGGATCATAAATTAATCTGACTAAACTTAATCAAGGAGGTTTTGTTATGGCTTTCAAGCTCACATACGCTACCATGTTCAATCCACCCGAAGAGCTGCATATCGGCTTCGATGGTGCTGTTGCAAAGCTTAAGCAGAATCTCGGTAATGAACATGGCATGATCATCGATGGCAAAGACGTATTTGCCGATGAAAAGTGGGATGACCATTCACCTGTCAATATGGACTGGGTCCTGGCACGTCTGCAGAAAGGCTCCGCTGACCATGCCCATAAAGCACTAGCGGCGGCTCGCCGTGCCTTCCCAAGATGGAGTCATACACCCTGGCAGGAACGCGTAAAACTTGTCCGCAAGGCAGCTTCATTGGTCGAAAAACGCATTTTTGACCTCGGCGCCGCGATGGCCCTGGAGGTCGGCAAGAACCGAATGGAGTCGCTCGGCGACGTCCAGGAGTCCGCCGATTTGATGTATTACTCCGCTTTGATGATGGAGGAGAATGATGGCTTCATCAAACGAATGGGCAAAGACCCACTCGTCGGTTATGATGCCACAAACGTCTCCGTACTTCGACCTTATGGCGTATGGCTCATCATTAGTCCGTTCAATTTCCCATTTGCATTAACCGCGGGTCCTACCGGGGCAGCATTGGTTGCTGGAAATACAATTGTGATCAAACCCGCGACCGACACGGCCTGGATCGTCCGCTTGTATGCCGAATGTTTGCGGGATGCGGGCTTCCCAGAGGGCGTTGTTAACTTTGTTACCGGTCCCGGTTCGACGCTCGGCCAGTCACTTGTTGATAGCAAGGAAGTGGACGGCGCAACATTTACCGGCTCTTTCGACGTCGGAATGAAACTATATCGCGACTTTGCCCAGCGCAACTATGTTCGACCCGTTGTTCTGGAATTAGGAGGCAAGAATCCAACCATCGTTTCGCGCCATGCCAATTTAGCCGATGCCGCGACAGGTATTGTTCGCTCTGCCTTCGGCTTGCAGGGCCAGAAATGCTCGGCAGCTTCACGCGTTATCGTGGAAGAACCAGTTTACGACGAACTGGTTGGACGTCTAAAAGAAATGACGGACAAGCTCGTCATCGGCGATCCAACCGACCGTGCAACCTACATTGGCCCAGTAATCAACAAAAGCGCATACAACGATTTCAAGAATTTCACTGAGGAGATCAACCAGGGTGGAGGAAAATTCCTTACTGGCGGACACGTCAAGACCGGTGGAATGTTTGATAAGGGTTTCTACTGTGAACCTACTTTTGTCACCGACCTGCCCTTTGGACATCGCTTATGGAAATATGAAATGTTTCTGCCTATTACGACGATCGGTAAGGTCGGTAATCTTGATGAGGCAATGGATATCGCCAATAATGTAAACTATGGCTTGACGGCCGGTTTTTACGGCTCTCTTGCCGAAACCGATTGGTTCTTCGATAAGATCGAAGCCGGCACCACCTATTCCAACCGGCCGCAGGGAGCCACGACCGGTGCCTGGCCGGGTTTCCAGCCTTTCGGCGGCTGGAAAGGCTCCGGTTCCAGTGGCAAG
>CAZPCR010000188.1:0-6029 GCA_964585035.1 uncultured Anaerolineaceae bacterium | reverse complement strand
TTATCGAGCTTGGTACGGACGGCCTCTTTCCACTCTTTAAGATAAAACTCTTCCTGAATGGCATGATAAAGCTGGGCGGTATACCAATCGCCGATCAATAAAAGGTTTTGTTCAGTATGCTCAAAATCGAGCATCAATTCGAGCCGGTGCTGGACGATGCTGCGGATCTGTCCGCGGGAAGGAGCGGACCGAACGGCCTGGGAAGGGCGGGCTCGGAATTGTTCGCTAATGGCGCGCAGGCTGGCTTCGACGTTTTCGTCGAGCATGCGGTACCGCAACAATTGATAGTTCCCGATCTTGAGCAGCTCGATATCTGATTGGAAATCGCCCTCGGGTGCGAAGATGACCGCCGCCTGCCAATCCACAAGCGTCATCTCTACATTGGAATAACGGATGCGAGAACTCAGGATGTCCTGAATGTCGCGCTCATCGAAGGTCTCGCGTTGGGCCCTGATGAAACGCGCAAGGGTTGCGGCGTTCTTGTCTACAAACCCATCGGGGTTGGGATTGACCCCACGCAGGAGAAGTACGGCATATTCTTCGAACATTCCGCTCGCCCGATGTTTCGCCGGGACGAATTTTTCTTGAAGAACCTTCTCAACAGCAGCCCGCGCCCGCAGGCCGAGCGGATCGTCCAGAATGTAATGACATTCCACGACCTGAACGCGTTCGTCATAGCTTTGACGCAAGGAGGTACCTTGCACACCTGCTGCTTCGAATTTTTCCCCACTTGAAAGGGTACGGACGGAGATATCTATCGGTTGAAAATAAGGCGCGTCTTTCAAACCGCTTATCTGTTCGGGCGGCTCATTGGTCTTCTCCCCGGCTTGGGGAAAGGCCAGCAGGTAGCAAAGTTCGGCATTCTTCAGTTTTATCGGCATGAACAGATACTCAACCCTTTACTAGGTACGTATAAAATGAGGCAGCTCGAATGGTATTTCCAGTGAGACTTCCACAAAGCCGGAGTACTTGCCGTCTTTATACCAAGGCGATTGGTAGATGAGTTTCTTTATTCCGTTCTTTTCGATGGTGTAAACGTTCTTCTCGTGAGCCGCAAGTAATCGCTCGGCTTTGCTCCGCGAAGGTTCGGGATGGCAATCGAGCATGTTTTTGCCGACCAGATTGGCACTACCCTCTTTTTCGAACGTCCTGGCCGCTTTGTCATTCATCTCGAGAATGATCCCATCTGCATTACAGACGGTAATCGCCCCGGGAAATTCTTTTATCCATGCGTGTTCGCTCATATCACTCCGTTTAAGAGTTCAAGCTTGACTTTGGCAATTCATATCACCGAAGATTGAAACTGTAGAGGGCAGCCGCCGCCGCACTCAGGGACAAGATAACAACCACCGCATTTCTCGGGGAGTCCGCGCCGCTCGCGTAATCGAACCGACAACTTGTGATTCCAAATTGTGTCCCAGGCGTCGACCAATAGATTGCCGAGCGGGTGATAATACGACTGGCAGGGCAGGACATCACCGTTCGATTCGATGCACATGCTGTACAATGCCGCACTGCAGCCCTTCACTCCCAGGTTTTGTTGAATTGGGTCAAACTGGCAGTACTGCGTGGGCGTGTACCAAATCAAGCGCTGATCGTGCAGCAGGGTTTTCTGAACGGCTACATCGAGCATGGGTTGAAGCTCGCGCTCTTCGAGTCCAGTTCCAACAGTCAGACCGTTGCCAGCATAGATAAGAGCATTCAGCCCAATAGTGGGGACGCCAAGCCCGGCCAAAAATTCCAATGTATCGGGGATTTTATGGACGTTCGTCCTCAGCATCGTCGTGTTGGTCATCACATACAAGGGACTCGCCAGCACATTTTCAAGTCCACGGATCGTTTGTTTGTGAGCGCCATTGGAACGTACCATCTGGTCGTGGATCTCTCCATCGCTCGACTCAACCGTGATCTGGACATGGTCAAGGCCGGCATCCACAAGCTTCTGTACATAATTTTTATCCGAAAGGCGCCGGGCATTGGTATTGAGGCCTGTGATCTGTCCATTCGCCTCAGCATGGGCAATGAGTTCCGGAAGGTCATCCCTTAATGTTGCTTCACCGCCGGTGAAGACGATATGGGGCACGCCAAGATCCCATAGTTTGTCCAGGATCGATTTCCATTGAGCAGAATCCAACTCAGGGTAGTTGCGCGCGCGGGCGTTATAGCAGTGCGCACAGTCATTATTACAGCGGTATGTGAGCGCCAGATCCATCCTGTAAGGAGCAGACGGACGTGCGCTAAAAGGCATGCTGGTTTCCAAATCGAGCTCATGGATCGGACAGGCGCCGTCGGGGCGGATGAGCTCGGAAAGCTGCAAATCAAAGGTTGACAGGTCATGCTTGGCCTGCCTATTACTGACGGCATAATGGCTGGTGATAGCGTGCAGGATTTCTTCTTTGGTCTTCTCTTCTAAAAGGAGCCAGGCCATGGCTGCCGCGCTTGGGTTCAGGTGCAGGATGCGGTTGGCATTGACGATGAGAGTTCCGGTCCCATCCCTGTCGATCCTTAAATGGATACGGCTTTTATCATCCCCATCCTGTCTCTGGTAATGATATAGGCCAGATTGAATATTAAGGGTTGATGATCGTGGGTTTCCTATATTAGGAATCAACCCTTTGCCTGACTTAATAAGTTTCGTCAACATGGGAACCTGTAAACTTTACTCATTTAACCTTTCGTTACCTGCCACCACCGGCGCAGGCACAGGCGCAGCCGGCACAAGCACAAGCACAAGCGCAGCCGCTGCCACCGCCTCCGCGATAACTACTGGTCGAAGGTGGAGGCGGGGGATTGGTCACGTTGGTGACTTTACTGGTGAATGAGTTCAAGTCGCCGATCACCTTGCCGGAGAAACTCTGTACGCCTCCGACCATCGAAGCGGCAAAAGTAGCGCCAGGCAAAGACGATGAGCCGCGTCCTACGGACGCGCCAGAGACAGAACCGGCCGATCCCAAGGCGGTAGGCATAGTACGATAGGCTGGGTCATAATTGCCCCACCACATCGGGATGAAGATAGGACCGGTAAAGACGCGCCGCGAACGGTTGTCGTAATCGTGGTCGAGCATCGTCCACTCGAGGTTTTGATCGATTGCCTGACCCTTGACCTCCGGGGTCTGTGCGGCCTCAACCTGGGCCCAGGCTTGTTCCATAATACTTTTGTAATAATCCTGGGTTTCCTTGCGGCTAAAACCCTTCATTTTTTCCGAAACGGACTTAACCAACGCGACCGTCATGGTTTGAATTGCTGTTTGACGGGCACGAACATCATCGATCTTCATGGCATTCACGAAGCTGATCTCGTAATCATGCAGACCATCAGGCATCGGGGTGGTTGCCTGGACTTTGAGCGGTTCGCGCGAGACGACGCTTGCTGCGCCTTTTTTAACCACTCCGAACAGGACCATGGTCAGCACTTTGTCGAGAGGCTCTTCCATAAGGATACCGGCTTCTACGGCAGTCAAACCACGCTTGATTCCATGGCCTTCAATACCGATGGTCGGTGAGATATATTGGAGTTTACGCCTTTGTCCCTGGATGGCACTAATGATGGGCAGGCCCAGGAAAATAAATGCAAAGAATCCGATACAAAGGATGGTCCCCAAACTATTCATGATTCCAGAAATCAAGCCATTAAAGTCAAAGGCAGGCGCGGTCACAATGGCATCCGCTGGGACGTAGTTAGCAGGGAAGGAGGCGCCAAATGTGTATTGGCTTGATGCACTGGCCTGAGATGATTGCCAGGTGTAGGTGACGCGACCCTGACTGTCGAGTCCGGTCGCCGGCTGAGAGGGGAAATCGGATGGAGCGGCGTGCCAGCGCGGCTCGTTCGGTTTGACACCCGGCGGCAGGTGGAAGGTCATTGTCAGGTCGGTGTTTCCCGATAGGTATTGTGAGCCGAAGTAAGTGGGAGCGAAATCTCCACTGGCATATGTGTTATCCTGGCTGTCAGGATACAAAACGCCGGTGACGCGGCCAACAAGTACATGTACCGTACCAGTTGTGCCGGGTTGAATTTCCGCTCCGCCAAGTACGACAGAAAAACCGGAGCCGTTGCCCTGGTAATCGCTTTGGGAGACGCTTACACTTTGCCCGTTAACGTCGGCGGTGGCGGTGGACAGATCGAAATTGCCGTTCGGCATGCCGACATCGACAAAGTCAATAGGATGCGCGCCGGTTTGGTTCGTGAAGACAAAGGTATATTCAATGGCCTCGCTTCCGTCGGCATTCCAGGACACATCTACGAGTTCCTTGTCCACGGAAAAGAGGTAGGCAGCCTGGGCGAAGACTCTTGAAGCCAGGCCAAAGATCAGAATGAAAATGAAGGCAATCTTCAGAAATCGTTTCTTCATTGATATCCTCCAACCGTTGTTTAAAAATCGTAAATCGTGATCCGGTTCACCACTTTGGTTCTTCGGTCAATTGGTAGGTCGTTCCGCAAAACGGGCATTCGACCATCGGTGCGCCCGCTACCATTTTGACGTTCTCCGGCTTGAGTGATCCGCCGCAATTTTTGCATTTCATGGCTTCTATTTTGGTTTCGCCGGGCAAGTCAATCTTTAGGACAGTTTCGCCACCTGTTGTTCCCCCCGCCGATTTGCGAGAAGCGAACCAGATCAACCCGAAACCGATAACGACACTAATTGCACCAGTAACAACCCAATTGAAACCGCCACCACCATTTCCTCCAGCACCCCAGATGTATAAGACGCCAAAGAAAATGAGAATGGCTGCAGCAATATACGCAATGATTTTCATTGAAATCTCCTGAGTTGGTATACGTAGAGTGTAGCATTTTCGTTACTTTAGAACAAATGACATTCTTCTCTAAATTGTCCTATTTTTACCGAATTCTGGCTTTATTCGATTCGCTTATACTTACTGTCGGGTGGCTGAGAGGGCAACGCCTGACGATTGGGAAGCGTACCCGGGATGTGCAATCCCGTGTTTAAATCAAATAACAAGTACCGGAGCTATTCATGGATTCTGTAAATCGAGGCCATCATGACCGTTCATGACCAATATATCAAGTGGAAAGAAACCACTCTCAAGAAATCTTTAGATAAATATCAGGAGAGAAAACCACGGTTTGAGACCTCCGCAGGTATCGAGCTGCCCCCGCTGGTCTTGCCTGAAGATAACGACCCGGATTATGGGGAAAAGCTTGGCTTCCCAGGTGAGTATCCCTACACACGCGGCGTTCAACCGACGATGTATCGCTCTCGTTTCTGGACCATGCGCCAGTATGCGGGCTTTTCCACCGCAGAAGAATCCAATAAACGCTATCGTTATCTGCTTGCACACGGCCAAACCGGACTTTCGGTGGCATTCGACCTGCCAACCCAGATCGGTTACGATGCGGACGACCCCATCGCGCAAGGGGAGGTGGGTAAGGTAGGTGTTTCAATTTCGTCCATTCACGATATGGAGCAGCTATTCGACCAGATACCGCTCGACAAGGTTTCAACATCCATGACCATTAATGCGCCGGCGGGCGTACTGCTGGCGATGTATATCGCGGTGGCGAGGCGTCATGGTGTTGAAATGAAATCACTACGCGGCACGATCCAAAATGACATCCTTAAAGAGTATGTGGCGCGCGGAACATATATTTTTCCTCCCACGCCTTCCATGCGGCTCATCACGGATATCTTCCAGTTCTGCGCCCGCGATGTGCCAAACTGGAACACCATCTCGGTCTCCGGATATCACATCCGTGAAGCGGGTTCGACTGCCGTGCAGGAAGTGGCCTTCACGCTGGCGAACGGGATCGCCTACGTCGAAGCTGCATTGAAGGCCGGCTTAAGGGTGGATGACTTCGCTCCGCAGATCTCGTTCTTCTTCAATGCACACAATAACCTGTTGGAAGAAGTTGCCAAGTTCCGTGCTGCGCGGAGACTGTGGGCCAAGATCATGAGGGAGCGGTTCAAGGCACAGAAGCCCGCCTCCTGGATGATGCGGTTCCATACGCAAACGGCAGGCTCCAGCTTGACTGCCCAACAGCCGGAGAACAACGTGGTGCGTGTGACCCT
>CAZPCR010000187.1:2930-6053 GCA_964585035.1 uncultured Anaerolineaceae bacterium | reverse complement strand
CAGAGGGTTGTTGACGAGGTAATCCTTTACAAAAATAGCGACGGCGCCCAATATTCACTTAGATCTTATTTTCCGAACCTATGTATGGCACCAAATTATGCGATCGTAAACGATTTCTATCTTGGTGACGGGACGATCGTTTGCACCCAGGTATTGAATAATGCGCCTGGATCCCCGAATATATATTGGATCTATTTCATTTATAAAAATGTAGGGCACCTGATCACCGGAACGGGAGTGGTAGGTGAGGTGACGCCCGGGTTTATGCAAGGCCTGGCCCAATCGGCCTTCCAGATACTGCAAAAGGCTCCGATTTCCAAAACCATCACGTTTTCACCGTAGCTTTCTGAGTACTGCTTGTTGGCATAATAAGTACAATAACTTGCCCGGTGAGAGGGAAGACCTTCGCCGGGTTATTTTTTTGTTCTTTAAACAAGCGAGTATTATGGAAAGCACCCAGCATTTGCCTCACCTCGTTGCACTACAGGTTCGCTGCGAAGGTCAATCCACGAAGATCAACAGGCCCACGTGACAGAAATAGTTATTTCCCTGACGCAGGCTCCAGGTCGTTGAGTATTTGCCGAGATTGTGGGGAGCTCTCATGTCTGCCATCAGGTAGGCAATGTTCCCGGGGTCCACAGTCCCCTGCAGATGGACCAGCGGGTACTGATACATTTTGGTCCCGGCGATATATGTGAAATCAAGAGTGCCTGAATCCCAGCCGGCTGTGCCGGTGTTCCTGACCTTCCAGCTGATCGAGAACTGGTCTCCTGGTTTGAAGTGGGTGCCGTTCTTGATAGTCTGCATAAGCAGTGCGCAGTCCAGCGCCCCTGACTCGATCGGCGATTGAGATGGCGCCGAAGACGCGCCGGCAGACGGAGAGAGGACAGGCGACAATGTAGGTTCAAGGGTAGGTGAGGGGACGGGGGTAAACGAAATCGCCGGTTCGGCAGTTATAGACGGGGTTGGAGTCCCGGCTCTTGTAGGGTTGGGTACCGCTGTGGATGGCGCAGAACAAGATGCCAGTAAGAGCGCCAGTGCAAAGATAGCCATCGCGTTTCTCATCTCTTTGCCCTTTCCATTCTCGGATCAGTCAGAACCATTCCAGCCGTACGTAGTACCTGGATTGCAGGACCAATTGCGGGGCGAATAAGGTCGCCAAGATTATTTTTTCTTCCGACTGGTCTTTACTGGTACTTCTATTATTTTGGGGTTCTGGGACGGAATTAATGAAAACTGTTTTAATGTGATCACTCCACCGCACCAGCCTGCAAAGGCGCCACACAGGACACTTATGAGAGTGAACAGGATCAAACTGCTCACACTAGATTTATTCCCGTAGAGGGGGCCATCCGCATAGTTCATAGCGATTTGGAATCCGATTGTCCAGGCTATCCACCCCCCAATAGCAAAACCTGCCGCCCATCCGATGACGATTACACAAAGTTGTTTCCAATCGAGAGAACGAGATGACCATAAAAGGATAAGAGCCGTAAGGATGCCGCCTACTAATCCGCTCAGTGGACCACCGATCCCGGGTTTGATTGGGTTGGTCGATATTGCCATGGTTACGATCCCGAATTTGTTTTGGGCGACTGGAAGCCCGGCGACAATGAATCCATCCAACCAATCATAATAAACGATACCGGCCCAGCCCAGAGCCAGCAGGACCAAATGGTATATTTTTAATCCATCGGAAGGTTTTGCCATTTTCAAAACGATGGCTGAACCCACTCCACCTATCAATCCGGCAATTCCTCCGGCGATCATGCCGCCAAACTTTCCGCTCTCTATAATGTAGCCGGAGCTTATGATATATCGTATAACGCTCCACCCGACAGCCCAAGAAACCCCCCAGCTTATAGCCCAGACTGAAATCCATGTAACGATTAATCGGCTGCCCCCGGTTTCTTTCATGGGAGCCGGTGTTGGCTGGCGCAATATCCAGACCAACACAGCGCCTGTAACGGCTCCGGCTATGGCAACCGAAATTAGATCGCTAATGACCGGGGCATTGGTTGTAAGCGATGGGATGAACAAACCCAGTAATGTAGGACCAAGCATCCAGCCTATTGCATTACCCAATACCCACCAACCTGCCTTCGTTCGCCATTGCCTTAATACCAACCATTGAGAAGCGCCTAAAACAGCTCCACGCAATGTAAAATAAATGGCCGATGACAAGAGACCGGCCTGCAGATTAATTTGGTGGCTGAGTAGTACGATAGTTAACGAGCCGATAAGAAAGCCAACGGCGCGCCCCAACGTTCCCGCCACCAACCACCAGGCGGTTTTGGAGAATAGACGACGCAATAAGATCCATTGAGCTGCACTCACGGTCAGCGCAAAAACCCCGCTTCCCAACATGGATAACAGGATACCGGTATCGGTTGGCCAATTGAGAATTCCCAGGCTTAACCGGTCAGCGATGGCGTTGGCGACAAGACCCCCGATTATTGTTAAACCTGTCCACCAGATCAAAAAACTCCAACCTACTTGTTTTTGCGCGATGTTCATTTCTACTCCTAAATTCTTCCAATGTCGAAGACGGCTCATGGGGAGTTGTGTAACTTGTGTTGTGGCAAAGGTTCCTTGTATTTTAGTTGATAGTAACCTAACATTACCACATCCCGCTGGCATACCCCGGATTCTGCCACTTGCCTCCTACGCGTATTCAAAAAGATGGTACACAGAACCCGGAGGGCTTTCACTCAATTGGGAAAGGATTGAACCTTGAAATCCTCCATCCCCGGCGATATGCTATAATTTGGGCATACAACCTATGAATATGTCACGCTCGGATCGGCGAAGACGGGGTCGGCGTCCTACCTCCCTTTATCTTCAGTTTTTAAACAATCGAACGGGAGAGCTGGTAGGGGACCTGGCCGACATCAGCCGCGATGGCTTTATGCTGGAAAGCTTTAAGCCGATCCCACTTAACGCGGAGTTCGCCTTCCGGATCGATCTGCCGCCCGAAATCTCCAGGAAACAATCCATCGTATTCATCGCTCAAAGCCGTTGGAGCCAGCGAGACCCCGTTGACACACGGCTGTATGATGTAGGTTTTGAGATCGTGAAGACAGATCCCGGTGACGCTCAAATCTTTCAGCAACTATACGACCA
>CAZPCR010000187.1:0-2920 GCA_964585035.1 uncultured Anaerolineaceae bacterium | reverse complement strand
CAATATGGCTCGAGCGGTACCGGCAGGAAATAATAGTAATTTGAACTGGCCGCCTGAAGAAGGCGGCTTTTTTTTATTTCTACCCAGAGCCGAATAAATCTTTCGTATTCACGAAATACTGGGGAGTATAAAATCAATAACAAAGAGAGGTGCAATAAGCAGTAGGACCCTTTACCTTTACACGACCTTCGGCATACGCTTCGCTATCCACACCCTTCGGGTACGTTCTGCAACAAATTCGGTTTGACTTCGATCACGTTGATATAGGAATGATCGCATTTATAGCCTCTCCATATGACCAACCATTGATTTCTGGAGGGGTTATCCCCAAAGAGCTGAGCATGCTCTTTATCTGTTCACGGTGTTCGGTTGCATGGGTGATGACCTGAACCATGACAAGCCACGGCTCCACGAAGTGCCCATCCATCGTTCGGAGTTGAGTTTTCTGGGGTTTGACAGGCTCGTTTCTTGCGAGTGCCAGAAGTCCTTCCCCACTTTTGATCGCGGACTCCTGCAGCTCGGCGAATGCGACCGGAGTATCAGGCCTCGCTTCAACTGGCAGGGTCAGAAGGGCAAGATGACCTCGCTGCGCAGTTATAAGATGTACAAGGGTGGTACGAATGCTGCCCATTGTGGCGGATTTGGGTTCCGAATCTAGCTGTGCGTCACTCAGAGCGGAGCAGGCCTGGATGATCTGGAGGTTCGCCCAATTATTATGTTCAAATAACTTCACAAGAAAATTATCGTTCATTGAGAAACTCCTTTTTTGGTGCAATCTAGTTAACTTGCTTCAGGTCCATCAAACAATTTATGTTCAAGCAGCACACACAGGGCACTCGCCGGAGGAACAAGCGTGCGCGCCGGGCTGAGGAAATCAACACAAAAGAGAGATCCGTACGCCGTACATCAGCCTTCCGGCCGCAGCCAACGGCTACGCCCCGTCTCATCCGCATACGCCCACGGCTGCAAATCAGGCGCCTCAACCCCCAAGGCCGTCAGATACGCACACACCTGCTCGCCATGGGCACTCATATGATGCAGCGCCTGCATCACAACCACCGCTGCGTGCGTCTCGTACGCGCCATCATCCAGAAAAGCGAGGCGCTCGCCGTCAATAGGCTCGCGCAGAAACCGCTCCCACCTGGCACCACTCTCCTCTGCACGCGCGGCAAGCTCGCGCAAGTCAGTCGTTTGACCATCAGCCACTGCCCAGACGGCACGGCCAGCGCCAAGACTCGCCACGTAGCCGGCGTCAGCCATCACGAGATGATTCAACGTGGCCAGAATGCTGCCGAAACCAGGTGCCGGTCGCGTCAGCTCGTCAACCGAACGATCCTCACAAGCAGCAATGAGCACCTTCATCGCCCAAAGCTTTTGCTGGAACGCTTCGATCAATACCTCGTTCATCGCGTCTCTCCTTTTGTATGGCTAATTGGAAACCACGCCGCCTCGCACAATCTTCGGTACGTATCCCCTTCGGGGGTCTTCGACGGGGCTCAAATCCGGTTTGGCTACGATTTTACCCTGCACAGAAAAGCAATAGTAAACCCGGCGGTTTGAGGCTTCAGTCCCATTCACCTACATTGGCACTAAAGAGATTGATCACTTGCGACTGCCATCCACGGGATGGCTTCCACCGTGATGTACCCTGCCTTCACCTTCGGATCGGCCTCCGCCAGCGCACGAGCTTCCTCGAGCTCGGTCGCATAGACGCTGACGCCCAGGATGTCGTGCTCGACAAGCGTCGGACCATTCAATGCGAGCTTGCCGAGCAACTGGAGCTTCATCAGGTGCTGCAGATGTTCGAGCTGCAGGCGCTGATTTCGAGCCTCGTCAGAGCGGTCGGCAGGCCCTTTGTGCAGGAAGACGAGTGTGTACTTCCGCGCCAGCCCGATGTGGTGGCTAAGATCATCGGCAGTGGGCGTTGGAATACTGTTAAGTAGCTGAGCGACATCCATGAAGATTCCTTTCTATGCGGATGCAGGGCTGCGACAGTCTGCGTCTTGTGTTACAGATCCGCACCCTTCGGGTACACTCCGCAACAAATCAGGTTTGACTTTGGATCACGTTGATATAGGGATGATCGCATTTGCAGCCTCTCCATAGGTCCAACCATCGATTTCTGGAGGGGTTATCCCCAAAGAGCTGAGCATGCTCTTTATCTGTTCACGGTGTTCGGTTGCATGGTTGATGGCCTGAACCATAACTAACCAGGGCTCCGCGAAGTACCCGTCCCTTGTGCGGAGTTTAGTTTTAATGGGTTTGACAGCCTCATCTCTCGCAAGTTCAAGCAGTCCTTCTCCGCTTTTGATCACGGACTCCTGCGACTCGGCGAATTCGAGCGGAGTATTCGGTCTCGCTTCAACCGGCAGGGTCAGGAGCGCAAGGTAACCTCGTTGCGAAGTAACAAGATGCATAAGGGTGGCGCGGATGCTGCCCATTGTGGCGGATTGGGGTTCCGAATCGAGCTGGGCCTCACTCAGGGCAGAGCAGGCTTGGATGATTTGGAGGTTTGCCCAATTGTTATGTTCAAATAACTTCACAAGAAAATTATCGTTCATCGAGGATCTCCTTTTTTGGCGCAATTTTGAAAATCATATTGTGTTCATGCGTCTCACTTAGCGCATTCGCCGGTGGACCAGGCGTATTCACGAGGAACTGCGGAATTATAAAATCAAAATCTTGATTATTGTCTTAAGCTTTCTGAAATCAACGCCAAAGAGAAATGCAATAAGCAGTAGGCTTCCTAACAGGGTCCACATCCTTCGGGTACGCTTCGCTATGCAGGGGAACGCGATGCTCGCTTGTGGCTCGCTCGCCTTAAAAGCGCAGATTTATGCTTCGCAAAGAGCGTTCAGCACCTACGACCTTGAAAGTACACAAGGTCTCCGGCGGCCTCATTTTTGCTTTATTTACGGCA
>CAZPCR010000186.1:0-6072 GCA_964585035.1 uncultured Anaerolineaceae bacterium | reverse complement strand
AAGGTGATCTCGGTCCCAACGACGAACATTATCTTGAAATGGATCCGTTCCGAGGTGGGTGAGCACCGTTATGATGAAAATCTGACGGAGGTCTCGCTCATTACCAAGGATGCCTTCGAGCCATCGCTACCGTTGTCGGTGGTCATTCACATTGACTATCAAAAAGCTCCGCTTGTGATCCAGCGCTTCGGTGATATCAAGAAACTTGTCGAACAGACCCTGGACCCCATGGTTTCGGCCTACTTCAAGAATGTCGGGCAGACCCGCACATTGATCCAGCTTTTGCAGGACCGCAGCGTCATCCAGCAGGTTGCCAGCCAGGAGATGCGGGAAAAATTCGCGCACTATAACCTTGAGTTGGAAGAGGTGCTCATCGGTACGCCGGCTTCCGACCAGAACGACCAGCAGATCGAGACCATCCTGACCCAGCTCCGCTCAAGGCAGATCGCTGAAGAGCAGGTGGAGACCTATGTCCGGCAGGAAAAGGCAGCCGTCCAGGAGCGTGAACTCCGTGAAGCCGAGTCGCGTGCACGCATGCAGACCAACATCACCGAGTCAGAGCTGAACGTTACGGTGCAGGGCAACCAGGGCAAGGCGGAATACCAAAGGTCAGTGCAACAGGCCGCGCAGATCCGCACGCTGGCCGAGGCGGACGCAGAACGGATTGCACGCACAGGTATCGCGCAGGCGCTTGCCACGGAAGAACAGGTGCGCGCCTACGGCGGGCCGCAATTCCAGGTAACCCAGCAGGTGCTTCAGAAATTTGCAGATGCCATCCAGCAATCGGGTGTCGACATCGTGCCGCGCGTCCTGATCAAGGGCAACGCCGAAGGCGATACAGGCACCGGCAGCGTGATCGAGGCGTTGATGGCCATGCTGCTCTCGGAGAAACTCGGCGCTTCGGTTACAGATAAGGGCGAGCGTTCGCCGGAGATCGAAGCTCTGCGCAAACAGATACGCGACAGTATGAAAGACAATCCGGGAGAAATTAAACCCGACAAAAATTAAATAATAAAGAGAGGCGGTTCACCTGAACCGCCTCTCTTTTATTTTCCGGACTGTCCGAAAACCCGATAAGCCTCCCGGCACCAATCGATTTCATCCTTCAACCATTTTCCGAAGATCCAGCCTTCGCCGAATTCCCGGGTGGCATCTGTCACGCGCCCGCCTGACCATTTTGTTGTTGTTGGAGCGCCGGCTGCCAGGGCGGTTTGGATGAGAGGAATTGGGAGATGCAGGCAGTATTGTGTACCGAGGGCGAACGCCAATAAGATTCCCGTCGCTGGTTGGATAAGCGCAGGCGTACCACACATGATCAGGCGGCAGTTCTCATCGAGTTCAGCGTTTATCCCTTTCCAGATTCTCTCGACAATATCCGGATGACTGCCAAGACTCATATACGGGTCGCGCTTGCTTTCTTCCGGCAGCAGGGTGATGGCTGCGTCGGGATTCCTGTTGGAAAGGTACGCGATCACTTTTTCATTGGAGGGATGGGATATATCTATGACGGGTTCTATATAATGACCTGTTCTACTTGTGTCCAAAAAGTTTCAATGCGGCCTTGACCGATGGGTCGGTGGCCAGGGTAAAGGTGTCCCAATCTGCATACGCCTGGACATCGGGAACGACACCCTTCCCTTCCCAGTTGGCTTGCGAGTGGGCGGGAAGGAAAGTTTCCTGCGCGATCCATATATCTGAGCCATCGTCAAAATCGTAGCGGTGCAGCGTTTCCACATGTCCCTGGGTGGTCTGCCCCACCACCTTGGCGCGTCCGGAATCCTGAAGCACGCCGGCAAAAATCTCTCCATAACTTACGGTGTCTTTGCCGGCCAAAACGACCAGCGGCACGTCCTGGGAATTTTGAACCGGATCGGGTGTAATTTGCAGCAGGCGCGAATCATAACGGCTTTTATATTGTCCCTGGGTTCCGGACGTAAAGTACGACAATATCGGGATCAGCACATCGCTGCTGCCGCCGGTGTTCATGCGGTTATCGAGGATCAAACCATCCAGTCGGCCAAAATTATTCAACGCATCCTTGATTTGTTTCGGGATGGTCTCGTCGAAAAATGTGGGAATAAAAATGTAACCGATGCGTGAGCCATCTGTGGTCGGTACGAGTCGGGCGTCGATCGGCTCCGGGCTGTCTATCTGCTGTCGTACAAGCATCACCTGGTGCGGGGATTGCCCGGGAGACTTGATATTCAGTTCCGTTACGGAACAGGCGGGCCCCCGCGCAAGATAAAGATAACTTTTGCCATCCTTCCCCACGGGTAAACCATCGACCGCCAAAATGCTGTCGTGCGGCTGTAACCCGGCATGTTCCGCAGGCGAGTTGTGAAAAACGGAAATGATGGCGGCCTGGTCCTTCTCCGGCTGGGGCAGTAATTCGACCCCTATGCCTACGTATTGGTTGATGCCCGAAAGTTCTGCTTCGGCTTGCGCCACCTCCACCGGCGATTCAAAACGCGAATGGTTGTCGCCCAGGTCCGTGACCAATGATTCCATATCTGTGTAGAAAGTTTGGGTATCCACTCCTGCCTGGATTTCTGCCTGGGTTTTTGTAACGTTCGCAATCCAGTCCCTCCCGTTGTAGTCGGGGTAGACATAGTCCTTGATGATCTCTTCCACGGTATCCTGGAAGACACGCTGCTGAAGAGACGGGGTTATGTCTGGGTTGGCTTGCAGTTCCGGTGTGGGCTGGGCCAGGGCCGTGGCTGCCGGTATGGTTGCAAGGGCGGTGTTCTTACAACTCGGGGGGATATAGGTTAGGGTTAGCGGTCCAAGCCAGGATGTCAGGGGTCCCAGCTTGGCGGTCAGGAGGCTGCACGCCAACAGGGAGCCGATCAAAATAATAAAAGGTAAACGTCTTATCCACATGGGCAATACCTGTAATGTTTATTGCTTAAATCGTTGAACTTTGTTGATCGATTTACGGGATACCTTCTAAAGTGGTAACTAATATACAGCAAAACTGGAATGGTTTCAATTGCAAATTGTTAGACTTTACTTACCTTGGACATTGTTTTGTGAAATCCATGGCGAACAGCGATTAGTTTCCGTGTTTTCCACCGTCATATTAATCAAAGTATATATTTCAAAAGGAGTCACGATGAAAAACCCCTGGATCGCCGCTGTATTAAATTTCTTCTTTATGGGCCTCGGCACGCTTTATATCGGTCGCAGAAAAGCATTGGGCATCGCCCTCACACTTGGTGCGCTGGCGCTCACCTACGTCGAGATGAACCTGAAAGCCGGTTCACCGGCGCTGTATCCCATCATGTTCGGAGCCGTCCTGTTGATGAACGCCTTTTTTGCCTATGACGGTTACACCGAAGCAAAGGCAGTGAGTGTGAAATAAAGTCACAGTTCAGAAAGGAAGGGTCAAAATGAGATACGATTTGATCGATCGTTCCGCATAAACTTTTGATTCCATTGCTCTTTCGGGGTGCTCCGCGAAGCTCCCAAAAAGCATAAAACAAGACCTCCGAGTTCTTTAAGAACTCGGAGGTCTGTAGGTTATTTCTTTTTCTTTGCTGCCGTCTTCTTTGTCGGCGCTGCTTTCTTTGTTTTCACCGGTGCCTTCTTTTTCGGTGCAGGTTTCTTTTCTGCCTTTTTCGCTGCCGGTTTTACCGGTTCTGCCTTATTCGGCTTTACGAATTTATCCACCATCCAGCCCACATTGACGGATACTACTTCCTCGCCGGGCTTCACTTCCACCACCGCGTCGCCTTTCGTAGCGGCGCGCTTACGGATGGCCGCCGCGTCGAGGCGTGTTGATTTCGGCGCGCCTTTGCTGAGATGGATCGTGGCCATGTGGTTGGCTTTATCGATAACGGCTCCCGCCAGCTTCACCTTGTTGGGCAGGACCCATACTCTCACACCCTTGCCGTAGCGTCCCTGGGACGGGAATTCTTTCTGCTCGACCCGCTTGGCTTTCCCGTCGCTCGCCTGCAGGAACACTTCGCCGTCGGCGGGCAGGATCTCCAAGCCCACGATTTCATCCTTATCGTCCAGCTTCATGCCGTTCACACCCGCCGCCATCAGTCCCATGGGGCGCACGTCTTCTTCGCTGAAGCGGATCGCCATTCCCATCGCAGTGACGAGCAGGATGTCTTTCTTTTTGCCGCCCGTCAGGGCCACCCAGCCCAGCCGGTCGCCTTCGTTAACTTTTACGAGGGCGAAGGTCTGGGAAGATGGGCCGGGCAGTTCACTGATCAGGCTCTTCTTGAGCATCCCAAAGCGCGTCGCCGTGAGGACGCAGGTCTCTTCCGGATATTCGGATTTTTTGGATGGCAGTGCGAAGACGGCTGCCAGTGAATCATTCTCGGTTAGCGGCGAAACTTTATAGAACATCGGGCCATCCGTCAGTTTCTCGGATTCGGGGATCACATGCACGGCCACCGCCGCGGCTTTTCCCGATTTGGAAACGAAATAGATGGTATCGGTCGTGGAGGCTTGCACCAGCCAGCGCGGCGCGTCGTTGCCGGAATGTTTCGGCTCTTTATCTTCATGCGTCCGTGCCACCTGGCCTTCCGCCGTCACTCCGATCCAAACCGACTGGTCCGGCAGCAGGTCGCTGGCCGTCAGCATCTTGGAGCTCTTGGCGCCCTTCTTTAAATTAACGATCTGCGTCCGCCGCCGGTCGCCGTAGGCTTCCTTTACTTTTAACAGTTCGTCCGCTGCCACACCGCGCAGGCGCTTGGGTGATTTCAACAGGCTTTCCAGGTCCTTGATCAACCCGGTCACTTCTTTGTATTCGGTCTCGATCTTCTTGCGTTCGAGGGCCGCCAGCCGCCGCAGCTGCATGTCGAGGATGGCGTTGGCCTGCAGTTCCGACAGCTTGAAGCGTTTCATCAATTTTGTGCGCGCTGCATCTGCATCAGGCGCGGAGCGGATGAGGTTGATGATCTCGTCGAGATTCTTTAGCGCGATCAGGTATCCTTCCAGGATGTGCGCCCGCGCCTGTGCCTTATCCAGGTCGAACTCGGCCCGTCGTTTTATGACCGTCAGCCGGTGCTCGATATAGACACGTAAGGCTTGTTTGAGGGTGAGCGTGCGCGGTTCGCCGTCCACCAGTGCCAGCAGGTTGATGCTGAAGGTCGATTGCATGGGGGTGCGCTTGTAAAGATCGCGCAGCACCGTTTCAGGCTCGACGTTTTTCGTGAGCTCGATGACGATTCGCATACCTTGTCGGTCTGACTCATCGCGCAGGTCGGCCAGGCCGTCCAGGTGTCCTTCGCGTGCCAGTTCGGCGATGCGCTCGATCAGGCTCGATTTGTTGACCTGGTACGGCAGTTCGGTGACGATAATGCGGCTCTTGCCGCGTTCCATTTCCTCCGTGTGGACCTTGGCCTGTACCGTGACGCGTCCGCGGCCCGATCCGTAGGCGGCCTCGATGTCCTCATCGCCCGTTTCCTGGATGATGACGCCCCCGGTGGGGAAGTCGGGTCCCTGCACATATTCCATCAACTGGTCGACGTCGATATCGTCGAGCTTTTCCCACCGGTCGAGCATGTAGACCAGGGCGTCTACGATTTCGCCGAGGTTGTGCGGCGGGATGGATGTAGCCATGCCGACTGCGATACCGGTTGCTCCGTTGACCAGCAGGTTGGGGATGGCGGCAGGTAGAACGCTTGGCTCGGTTAGTGTGTCGTCGAAATTGGATATGAAGTCAACTGTGTTCTTGTTGAGGTCCGCCAGGATGTCGAGGGCGGGCGCCGCCAGGCGCGCCTCGGTATAACGCATGGCAGCCGGTGGGTCGCCGTCCACCGAACCGAAATTCCCCTGGCCGTCGACCAGCATCGTGCGCATCGAGAAGTCCTGCGCCAGGCGCGCCATGGTTTCGTATACGGCCGCGTCGCCGTGCGGATGGTATTTGCCAAGCACCTCGCCCACGATGCGTGCGGACTTTTTGTAAGGCGTATCGGCGCGGATGCCCATGTCGTACATGGCATACAGGATGCGGCGCTGG
The DNA here is from genome assembly GCA_964585035.1 of uncultured Anaerolineaceae bacterium. Taxonomy (GTDB): domain Bacteria; phylum Chloroflexota; class Anaerolineae; order Anaerolineales; family Villigracilaceae; genus Fen-1038. Next base: position 98 of record CAZPCR010000186.1, on the reverse strand, counting down.
ACGGGTTTGAGCCCGTCGCGTGCGTCGGGCAGGGCGCGCGCCACGATGACGGACATGGCGTAATCGAGATATGCCTGCTGCATCTCACTATCGATGTC
>CAZPCR010000185.1:4142-6139 GCA_964585035.1 uncultured Anaerolineaceae bacterium | reverse complement strand
TGCGCTATACCGATATGAGCGGGCCTGATTATTATTTGCCCAACGTCCCCTTCACCATGTATTTCTATGAGGGCTACGGACTGCACGGTACCTACTGGCACCACAACTTTGGGACGCCCATGAGTCACGGTTGTGTGAACCTCGCCACGCCCGATGCCGAGTGGCTCTATGGCTTTTCCTCCGTCGGCACCCTGGTGAATGTACATTACTAGTCGTTAGTTCACGGACGATGTCTTCTTCCACGTATCTATTTATAGTTGTAAGTAAACCACCCCAAAAAACAGACGTGTGCGCGGCGCTACGCGCCGCGCACACGTCTGTTTTTTGGGTATTCCTCGTCCTCGCAGATGCAGGTGTTCTTCTGCCAGGCTGAAAGCGTGGGACGAAGCTCCTCCACTCCCTTTATTGTTCGACGGGCCGAACCGGCCGATTATGAAGCCGTGAATCAGATCTTCATGGGCCCGCAGGTCATCTGGGGTACGTTACAGCTCCCTTTTCCTTCCGCTGAATTCCGTAAAAAACTTCTAGCTGAACCGCCCGAAGGTACGATTAACCTGGTGGTTTGCGCCGGTGACGAGATCGTCGGCGAGTTGGGTCTGCATACATTTCCAGGCCGGCCGCGTCGGGCTCATGCTGCGCAGCTCGGTATGGCCGTGCGCGATGATTGGCAGGGCAAAGGCGCAGGCACGGCACTTATGCAGGCCGCCCTTGATCTTGCCGACAATTGGCTAAACATCCTGCGGCTTGAATTGGAAGTATACGCAGATAACGAGCCCGCCATACGGCTTTATCAAAAGTTCGGCTTTATGGTCGAAGGGACACTTCATCAATTTGCTTATCGCAACGGGGAATTTGTAGATGCTCTTGCCATGGCCCGCCTCAAGACCGCCATCGCTAAACCCCGCTGACCCTCACCCCCACATCGCTTTTATTTAGACTCAATTGAAAGATAATATTGATTTTGTTTTCAAATAAATTGAAGTTTATTATTTGTAATTATTATCTATTTGACTAGCAACATTTTGAAGGATATTAAGTAGCTTTTCATTATTCTCATTTGATTGAATAGAATTCAGATACGAGTAGATACCGACATCCTCATGGTAAATGATTTTAAATACAATATTATTCATTTCTATATCAGCAATTCTGGAATATATTCCATCAACTTGTTCTAATAACTTTGCACCATCGCGGCATAATTGATCTACAACTATTAACAAACCATCATAATAATCCAGCTCATTAAAATCCAGCCCATTAATATAAAATTCTCTTATGCCATTTTCCAATTCGCCTGATTTTATTTCAATCATTGTCATCCTTTTGAATCTCGAAAGGGAATGATTCTTTTTGTATTTTTTATGATACCAGTATTTAACCTATCAATACAATTCTTCAATTAAGCCTTTATTTATCTCCGGTTCACATCCTGCCCGTAAGGTATCTCCGTGTCTCAATTTTTACGTATTTCGGTCTTTACATGTCTACGTTTTTACGTCCTTCCCTCTCTTCGCTTTTCCGTCTTTCCGTCTCTCCGTGTCTACGTGTTTCCTTGTCTACGTCTTTACGTCACTCCGTTTTTACATCTTTCCCTCTCTCCGTCTCTCCGGTAGGATTTCCTTCCTATCCTCTAAGAATTGTATTAGACTTTCCTCCTCTCCATATATCCAATCATGCAAATCAGATAGAATCCATAAAATGACCTTGGTCAATTTCCCCTTATCGCGTCGTGACTTTCTCAAGCTTTCCGGTGCAGGGCTGCTCGGTGCTTTCCTTGCCGATCTTCATCTTGATCGCGCCTTTGCCGATTCATCTGCCCCGCCCACGCAGGGTCGTATCGCGGTCTTCGGCAACCTCTATGACGAGCCATCCTTCAATGCCAAATCTTCATTCATCTACGGCAAGGACGCGGTGGTGAATATCACCGGCATCCTGGACGGCGACATTGGCAATCCCTATAACAAGACCTGGTATCAACTCGACGGCAAGGGCTA
>CAZPCR010000185.1:2207-4042 GCA_964585035.1 uncultured Anaerolineaceae bacterium | reverse complement strand
ACCATCCATATGACGAACGACGGTGCAGCCGATGCGGGTCACGGATATGACCTGCCGGGTGTACCCTGGGTCAGTTTTTTCACCGGCACGGGCGATTCGTTTCACGGCACCTACTGGCACAACGATTATGGCAAGCCGCGCAGTCATGGCTGCATCAACCTGACGCCCGCCGACGCAAAATTCATCTATCGCTGGACTTCTCCCGTGGTTCCCCCTGCTACGCCGTATCTTTACAAACCGGGTGAAGGGACGCACGTCGAGATCGTTTCTTCCAGCTCATAGTTACTACACACAGCCGTGAGCAATGCGCCTCCAAAAAAAAGGACGTGTGCGGGGCGCACGCCCCGCACACGTCCTTTTTTTTCGAATATTCTTTGTCCTCGTAGACCGTAGGTGCAGGTGTATTCCCTGCAAAGGCGTTTTTCCTGCCAGGCTTTCAGCCTGGGACAAAGACAGGGTCACTATCAGTAAACTCAAAGGATCATATGTCGAGAAAACCTTTATTCGCCGGTCTCGTCGTGGACGAGCGTGACCGCGTCGCCGAATCCGCAGTTGTGGGCGAGGAGCCGTTCTATGTGGTGGACGACGCCGGCTTCCGTCGCCATATTCCCGCCGACCAGGTCGATCGCCAGGTCCTGAAGCAGATGCAGGAGATGATGAAAGGCAGCGAGGGTTTGATCTCCGAACAGACCGCCAAAATGATGGGCCAGGATGATATTTTTTCGAAGGCTCTTATCGAAAATCAGCTCAAGAACATGGATCAGCAGTTCGACGCGCTCATGCAGCAGGGCATTCCCGAAGATGGCCGCGCCTACCTGGGCATGCTCGGCTTCAAGATCGTGATCAACCTTCACGGCGAAGTCCTGCGGATCGAACAACCGAGCGCCCCGGATAACAGTGAAGGCGAAGAATAAAGAAAGGGGTAAGAAACTCTTTTCTCCTTCTTTCTTAATTTTATTAAGAAAAGGAGAGAAAAAATGAAAATCGTCTTGAATATTGTAGGTGTCTTGGTCACCCTTCCGGGCCTGGTCTTCTTCCTGCAAGGCATCAATGTATTGCCCGGCAGTATGATGACCGGCGATCCCAAATGGGCGGTTATTGGTGGCATCATGGTCGTCATCGGAATCGGACTGTTCTGGTTTGCAAACCGAAAAGTTTAAAAATCCCTGTTTACATCTGACTTTTTAAGTAAATCTTCTCGAGTAAAGGAGATGATCATGAAGATCGCATTAAATATTGTAGGCGTTGTACTGCTCATCCCGGGCATCGGCTGGTTCCTGCAGGGCATCAATGTATTACCGGGCAGCTTTATGAGTGGCGATCCCAAGTGGGCAATTATTGGCGTCATTCTGATCGTCGTCGCGGCCGGGCTGCTATTCTTCGCAAACCTGCGCAAGGGCGGAACAAAGAAAGCTGGTTAACTTGGTTTGACCTCAAGCTTGCCTGGAAAGTTAAAGAATCTCCGTTTATCTTCGTTCACATCGTACCCGTAGTGCATCTCCGGTGGATTTCCACTCAGGATACGTTCTCTAAGGAGAAGTAATTTTGGCAGCGAAAACTTCAAACAGACCGCACGCCCTTGTAACTGGCGCATCCTCCGGCATAGGTGCAGTTTTTGCCGAGCGCTTGGCGCGTGACGGCTACGACCTGATCGTCGTTGCCCGCCGCCGGGAAAAACTCGAAGCGCTGGCCGAACGCCTGAAGAAAGATCAAAAGGCAGCCGGTGTAAATGTCGAGGTCCTTGTCGCCGACCTGAGCAAGCCTGCTGATCTGCACGCGGTCGAAAAACACATCTCGGAAGACAAGACATTGGAATTGCTGGTTAACAATGCCGG
>CAZPCR010000185.1:0-2107 GCA_964585035.1 uncultured Anaerolineaceae bacterium | reverse complement strand
TCGAAAAACACATCTCGGAAGACAAGACATTGGAATTGCTGGTTAACAATGCCGGTTTCGGTGGCTACATGCCCTTTGCCCAGCTCGACCCGGATGTGGCCGAGGAACTGATCAACGTCCAGGTGCTGGCGGTCACGCGCCTGACGCGCGCTGCGCTGCCTGGCATGCTCGCCCGCGGAAAAGGTGCCATCATCAACGTCTCCTCACGTTTGGCGTTCAGTGGTTCGCTGGGTTCGGGTCAGATGCCAAAGCGCGCCACCTATGTCGGCGCGAAGGCTTATATCAACGCCTTCACGCAGCTCCTTCAAAGTGAATTGGATGGCACCGGTGTGCAGGTGCAGGCCCTGTGTCCCGGCGTCGTGCCGACAGAGTTTCATGCGCGCATGGGGATCGACTCGAATCAATATCCGCCTGCTATTGTCATGAAAGCTGAGGATGTCGTCGCAGCCTCTCTGGCTGGTTTGAAATCTGGCGAGGTGATTTGCATACCGGCGCTTGACGATCCGGCGCTCTTGACCCAAATTCAGGAAAGTGAAAGACGGCTCTTCGAAACCACCCGCACCGGCAGCCTTGCCAGGCGTTACGAACCGTAAACGATCAACTTCATCTCCGGTTCACATAGTACCCTTAAACTATCTCCGTTCACCTGCGTTTATCTCCGGTTACATCGTACCCGTAGGATATCTCCGTTGGATTTCCACTCAAGAACTCGTCTCATTAAAAGGATGATATGAAAATCGGACTGCAAATTCCAAACTTTACATGGCCTTCTTATCCCAATCAGATCGGCAGCAAACTGGCGGAGATTGCCCGCACCGCCGACGAGCAGGGTTTCGCCAGCATCTGGGTGATGGATCACTTCTTCCAGATCGGCTCACGCGACCGTTCCATGGGTCTTGGCCCTGCGGAAGATGAAATGCTGGAAGGCTACAGCGCGCTGTCGTATATGGCCGGCTTCACGAAGAGGGCCACGCTCGGCACAATGGTCACCGGCGTGATCTATCGCTATCCCGGGCTTCTGGCCAAGACGGTTACCACTCTCGACGTTCTTTCAAATGGGCGTGCGTATCTGGGCATCGGCGCAGCCTGGAATGAGCGCGAGGCCCGCGGACTGGGCGTCCCGTTTCCGCCCATCAAGGAGCGCTTCGAGCGCCTGGAAGAGGCCCTTCAGATCGTCAAACAGATGTGGTCGGATAATAACGGGCCGTACAACGGTAAGTACTACCAGTTGGCGGAAACCCTGTGCAGCCCGCAGCCGGTCACCAAACCTCATCCTCCCATTCTGATCGGCGGCACAGGCGAAAAGAAGACCCTGCGCCTGGTTGCGCAGTACGCCGACGCCTGTAATATCTTCGCCCGCATGGGGAACGATACCGTGCGCAGCAAGCTCGACATCTTAAAGGGACATTGTGAAAAAGTTGGCCGCGATTACAACGAGATCGAGAAGACCACGCTCAGTGGCGCCCATCTCGCACCCGGTCAGATGACCGCCAAAGATGTGATCGAAGAATGCCGCGCTCTGGCAGCTTTGGGTGTTCAGCATTGCATCTTCAACATGCCAAATGTCCAGGACATCAAACCCTTGGAGATATTCGGGAAGGAGATCATCCCCGCTTTGGCAGGTTTTTAATCGAATATTAAACCTGATAGGTTATTAGTTAAACAGCCCACCCTGGGTGAGTAGGCCGGAGGCTGCATCGAAACCGGGGTTTTATATTAATTAAGAAGGGACTTAAGTCCCTTTGCATTTTGTCGTATCATTATTATGGATTGCCAAATGAAGAAAGATCAGCATGAACGATCCCATAGACTTGAAACTTGTGCTTGATTTCCTGAAGGGGCTTCAAAAGAACAATAACAAGGCCTGGTTCGAGAAAAATCGTCCTGCCTACGAGAGTGCCAGGAATCAGTTCGAAGTTTTTATTGACCAACTGATCGTCGGCCTTGGGTCTGTGGAGGATGTAGGCGGCATTACTGCCAAAGATTGCGTCATGCGCATCTATCGCGATATCCGCTTCTCAAAAGACAAATCTCCCTATAAAAGCAGCATGTCCGCTTCGATCGGGCCGGGAGGCAAAAAGTCGACGCGTCTCACCTATTACCTGCA
>CAZPCR010000184.1:0-6144 GCA_964585035.1 uncultured Anaerolineaceae bacterium | reverse complement strand
GTATATATAATGTAAGGTCGTTGTCCTGCTAGGGTGGGGCAGGTTAAGTTGTTTAAATCGAAGCCAGTTTCCCAAGGTCAGGAGAGGTAAATGGCGTCTTTGCCCCGAAAGAATTATGCTCGAATTCCGGTCAAGCTCGAACTTCCCAATCTAATTGACATACAACTCGATTCATTTGAAAGACTAAAGAAAGAAGGTCTCGGCGACCTTTTTCATGAAGTTTCGCCAATCGAATCCTATAACAAGGGAATGAAGTTGTTTTTCCCCAGTCGCAGCCCTGAGGCCAAACAGTGGGGTTTAAAGTATTGGTTCGGCGAGCCGAAGCACACGATGGAGGAATGCGTCGAGCGCGATTTGACGTATGCCAGCCCCTTGTATGTTTCCGTATTATTGGCCGGACCCGATATCCCCGAACCGATAAAACAAGACATCTTCCTCGGCGATTTTCCCGAAATGACGGATAAAGGCACTTTCATTATTAACGGGACGGAACGCGTTGTCGTTTCGCAATTAATCCGCTCGCCGGGTGTCTATTTCGAAGCCCCTGCGGACCGTTCTACAGGTCGTCCCCTGGCGATGGCCAAGCTGATCCCCGACCGGGGAGCATGGATGGAGTTCGAGACCCGCAAGAGCGATTACATCATCTTAAAATTCAACCGCAAGCGGACTGTGCCGATAACTGTGTTCCTCAGGGCCTTGGCTGCAGTAGGCGATGGCATCAAGGATACGCCTCTTAAAACCGGCTCCGATGAAGAGTTGCTCGCTATATTCCAGGACGTGGATAACAACCCGGAACGAATGTTCATCCCTTCCACTTTAAAACAGGAACCAGAGTGGGATCTTTCAAAAAATATGACGATCGCTGAGGCTGCTTTGATCGAGTTCTTCCGGAAAATGCGGCCAGGTGATCCAGCAACTCTGGAGAACGCCAAGCAGTTCCTTGAAGAACAGTTGTTTGACCAGCGCCATTACGACCTGGAACGAGTAGGCCGTTATAAACTGAACCAAAAACTTGACCTTAATATCCCTATCCCACACCGGACAGTAACAAAGAACGATGTGATCCGGCTGATCCGCCGGATGATCCAGATCAACAACGGTGTCGAGCCGCCTGATGACATTGATCATCTCGGTAATCGCCGCGTAAAAACGGTGGGTGAGTTGATCCAGAATAAACTTCGTATCGGATTACGCCGCATGGAACGCGTCATTAAGGAGCGCATGTCCATCCGCGACCAGGAACAACTATCGCCGGTGACCTTGGTCAACATCCGCCCGGTCGTAGCGGCCTTGCGCGAGTTCTTCGGCTCGAGCCAATTAAGCCAGTTCATGGATCAAACCAACCCCCTGGCGGAATTACGTCATAAACGAACACTTTCCGCTCTCGGCCCTGGCGGCCTGCGGCGTGAACGCGCCGGCTTCGACGTGCGCGACGTGCACCATTCGCACTATGGTCGCATTTGCCCAATCGAGACTCCGGAAGGTCCGAATATCGGTCTGATCGGACGTTTAGCTTCCTTTGCAAGAGTCAACGAATATGGTTTCATCGAAACACCTTACCGCAAGGTATTCAAGTCTTTTCCGGGCGACGATGAACGATTGATAGGGCGCACTCTGCGCGAGGCTGTTGTCGATCCAAAAACGGAAGAAAAACTTGCAAAGGCTGGCGAAGTGATCGACGCCCGCCTCGCCAAACGCCTGGCTAAGATCGGAAATGAAGTGCCGGTCGTCCCTTATGTTTCCGAACAAACAGATTATCTCTCCGCCGATGCGGAGGATAAGTTTGTCATTGCGCAGGCGAATGCTCCGTTGACCAACATCAGCGAATTCGTTCGCGAGCGTATCTCCTGCCGCTACCATTCAGGCTTTTTATTTTCTACACCTGATGCAGTGGATTACATGGACGTTGCCCCGCACCAGGTAGTGGGCATCAGCGCCGCGCTCATTCCCTTCCTCGAACATGACGATGCCAACCGGGCGTTGATGGGCTCGAACATGCAGGCTCAAGCTGTGCCTCTGGTACGGCCTGAAATACCGCTTGTCTCCACAGGTATGGAGCGGGCTGCTGCAGTTGACTCCGGCCAGGTGGTGGTTGCCGAAGAAAACGGTGAAGTTGTTTCAGTAACGGGCAGCAAAATCGTCGTTAAGGAAAGAAAAGGCGGTCTGCATAACTACCAGCTTCGGAAATATCAACGTTCGAACCAATCCACCTGCATAGACCAGAGGCCGTCGGTCGTAAAAGGCCAGGTCATAAAGAAGGGCGATATTATCGCAGACTCTTCCTCCACTGAGAGCGGTCAACTGGCGCTCGGCCAAAATGTGGTGGTGGCTTTTCTATCCTGGGAAGGTGGCAACTTCGAAGATGCCATCCTTCTTTCCGAGCGATTGGTCCAGGATGACCGGTTTACCTCGGTGCATATTGAGAAGTATGAAGTAGAGGCACGCGATACCAAACTCGGGCCGGAAGAAATCACACGCGATATCCCCAACGTAGGGGAAGACGCGATCAAAGACCTGGATGAAACCGGTATTATTCGCATCGGCGCAGAAGTCGGCCCGAACGATATCCTGGTTGGGAAGATCACCCCGAAAGGTGAGAAGGAACTCACACCGGAAGAACGGCTGCTGCGCGCGATCTTCGGCGAGAAATCACGCGACGTAAAAGATACCTCCCTACGCATGCCTCATGGAGAGCGTGGAAAGGTCGTGGATGTTAAGGTCTTTACTCGTGAAGATAACTCAGACCTTTCCGCCGGCGTTGATAAGATGGTGCGCGTGTCTGTAGCGCAGCGACGCAAGATCACGGCTGGTGACAAGATGGCTGGACGACATGGTAATAAAGGCGTCGTCTCCAAGGTGGTACCGGTTGAAGACATGCCCTTCCTTGAAGATGGGACGCCGGTTGACATTATCTTGAATCCACTGGGTGTACCTGGGCGTATGAACATCGGCCAGGTGCTTGAAGTCCATCTTGGTTGGGCAGCGAAACGGCTCGGCTTCCGCGCTTTGACACCTGTTTTTGACGGGGCGAGCGAAGAACAAATCGAAGCAGAACTGGCGCGTGCTTGGATCGTCGACCAGGCCTGGAAAGAATCCGCGCAGGCCTCCTGGGAGTGGATCAAGGATCAGGAGTATGACCCCGAGTCCATCCAGGATGACGATGAAGTCCGCCGCCTGTATCTGGAAACCTGGCTGGGTAAACGCAAGTATGACATCTATAAATTAACCGAGGTTGATTACGCTCGGCACTCGGCGGCAAAAGAGTGGTTGCGTGATAAGGACTATGATCCTAAAGTTATCCTTGGCCCTTTAGATGAAGAGTTCGCTCATCGAGATACGGATAAAGACCAGGAAGCAATTAATGCATGTCTCCGGCTTTGGATGGCAAGCCTCGGTTATACAAAGAAAGTTACCGATGCGAATCTTAATGCGGCTGCGCAGGACGTAACGCGTGAAACAGGCTTCCCTCTGCCAACTCTGGGCAAGCAGACATTGCGTGATGGTAAAGGCGGCATGCCTTACGACCAACCCGTCACCGTGGGCGTGATGACCATTCTTAAATTACATCACCTTGTCGAAGATAAGGTTCATGCGCGCTCAACGGGCCCATACAGCCTGGTGACCCAACAGCCTTTGGGTGGTAAGGCCCAGTTCGGCGGCCAGCGGTTCGGTGAAATGGAGGTGTGGGCACTTGAAGCCTACGGCGCCGCTTACACACTGCAGGAAATGCTCACCGTTAAATCGGACGACGTCCAGGGCAGGGTCAATGCCTATGAAGCCATTGTCAAAGGCGAGCCGATCGAAGAGCCCAGTATTCCTGCATCTTTCCGCGTGCTGGTGAAAGAATTGCAGTCCCTCGGCCTCGCCGTGGAGGCGATCAACGAAGGTGGGGACGTAGTCAAGTTTGGGAAGGATGAAGAGAAGAGCCATCCTCCGAAACTGGGCACCGGCCTTATGGAATTGGGCGTTGGAGGCAACGATCGAAGGAAATAGCGAACGGTTTTTCTTGACGGGTTTATAACCCCATGTTAGAATAATCGTCCGTTGCTTGCATAACAGGCGGCAACTTTCCCGCCTATAACCATGGCAGCTACAAATGAGGCCATCATCGTTGTTTCTGATGGCCTCATTTCTTGCAAAAAGTCTTTGTGAAAGAATTTGTAATCGGAGGCGAACGTGCCGACAGTCAACCAAATGGTCCGCAAGGGCCGCAAAAATAAGAAGGCAAAGAGCAAGGCGCCTGCGCTGCAATATACTCTCAACAGTCACAAGCAGCGTCGGGTCAGGCAGGCCAGAGGCGCGCCGCAAAAGCGCGGCGTATGCACTGTCGTGCGCACGATGACTCCAAAAAAGCCTAACTCGGCGTTACGCAAGATCGCTCGTGTGCGCCTAACCAACGGCATCGAAGTCACGGCTTACATCCCCGGTGAAGGTCATCAGCTGCAGGAACATTCCGTGGTACTCGTTCGTGGCGGTCGCGTTAAGGACCTGCCAGGAGTTCGGTATCACATAGTACGAGGTTCGCTCGATACGACCGGAGTGGCTAATCGCAAACAAGGCCGTTCCAAGTACGGCGCGAAACGCCCGAAGTAAATTAACGGAGATAACCCATGAGACGTGGAACCCCAGAACAACGGCCAAACCCACCCGATATGCGCTATAACAGCGTACAGCTCCAAACCATGGTTCAGCATGTTATGAAGCGCGGCAAAAAAAGCACGGCCACCCGATTGATCTATGAAGCCCTGGACCTGATCCAGGAGCGCACGCAGAAAAACCCGCTCGAAGTCTTCGACTCAGCGCTTAAAAATGTAAGCCCGGCAATGGAAGTCCGGCCGCGTCGTGTAGGTGGTGCGACATATCAGGTGCCTATGGAAGTTGCCGCCAATCGACGGCTTACACTGGCACTGCGCTGGATCTTATCGGCAGCCCATGAGCGCGGTGGCAAGTCCTTCCCCGATAAGCTGGCGGCAGAATTAATCGATGCCTCCAATGAAACAGGTACTGCGATCCGTAAACGCGACGAAACACATAAGATGGCTGAAGCGAACCGCGCTTTCTCCCATTACCGTATCTAAGTGTCGTGAGGAAAAACTTTCAAACATTAGGTGTATTAGGATAGAATGGCCCGCGAATTTCCACTTGATAAGTATCGCAATATTGGGATTATTGCCCATATCGACGCCGGGAAGACGACAACCACCGAGCGGATCTTGTTCTATACCGGCAAGACTCACCGCATCGGATCCGTGGACGATGGCACCACCGTAACCGACTGGATGGCTCAGGAACGTGAACGCGGGATTACGATCGTTTCCGCCGCCATCTCTTTGGAGTGGAAGGGGTATCAGATCAATGTGATCGATACTCCCGGCCATATCGATTTCACGGCCGAAGTCCAGCGCTCCTTACGCGTGCTCGACGGCGGGGTGGTGGTCTTTGATGCCGTGCAGGGCGTGGAGCCCCAGAGTGAAACCGTCTGGCGCCAGGCGGACCGCTACGGGGTGCCGCGCATTTGTTTTGTTAATAAGATGGATCGCATCGGCGCCTCCTACGAGCGCACCATCCAGACCATCATCGACCGGCTGGGCGCCAACCCCATCGCCCTGCAATTGCCGATCGGTATCGAAGCCGGTTTCAAAGGCATCATCGACCTCCTGACCATGACCGGCGTGATATGGGAGGACGACCTTGGAAAGGATCCGAAGGTCATCGAAGTTCCGGCCGAAATGCTCAAAGCGGCTCAGGAAGCACGCCAACAAATGGTCGAAAGAATCGCCGAGCTCGACGACCACCTGACAGTCAAATATCTCGAAGGGGCGGAAATCAGCATCGACGAGTTAAAAACAGCCCTGCGCAAAGCGATTGTTGAAAATAAAGCTTATCCGGTATTATGCGGTTCGTCCCTCAAGAATAAGGGCGTTCAGGTACTGCTGGACGCGGTGATCGATTATTTACCTTCGCCGGCTGAAATCCCGCCAGTAAAAGGCTCCGAGCCGGGCAGCGACGAACTTACCATCGAATTGCCTCCCCAGGATGATGCGCCCCTGAGCGCCCTGGTGTTTAAGATCGTAACCGATCCCTATGTGGGACGCCTCGCCTATTTCCGCGTCTATTCAGGGGTTATTTCGCAGGGCCAGATGG
>CAZPCR010000183.1:0-6154 GCA_964585035.1 uncultured Anaerolineaceae bacterium | reverse complement strand
TGTGTAGTAATAATATCCTGTTGGGTGGTTACCGTAAAATCAGGATTGCTGGCAGTCACATTGTGACGTTGGTAAAGCAGAAGCTGGATCTGAGTGATGACGTCATTAAGCGGCACTTTCGGGTCGGCCTTTACATAGATCAACCGGACCCTGTCTCCGAGGAACCTTGCAAATTCCGAGGGGGTAAATTTTTGGAAAACGACAGTGATCGGCAGGTACAGGCGGGAATCATAATCCGTACCGCCGACCGATCCTCTCGGTGCAAAAACACCGATAACTGCCAATTGGGTGGTGCCGACCACAACATATTGCCCGATCGGATCGGTATTCCCGAACAACTGCTTGGCAACTTCAGAACCAAGCACGACCTCTTTCTGTTTAAGGTCGACAGCCTGTTGATCGAAGAAATTTCCGCTCGCAATTGTCATGCCCCGAACACTCGGAAAATCGGTGGTTGTGCCCAAGATGGAGATGCTTGTTAAATTCACGTTATTACCTGAAACGGTCTCTGTAGCGCCTTGTTCGACGGTTACACCTAGCACACCTGGCACTTGCTGGTCGATGGCGGCTGCATCTGTAAAGACCAGCCCGGTTCCGGCACTATTCGTCAAGCCCTGGGCTCCACCACGGGTGAAATTGGGCGAGATGAATATCAGGTCCGACCCAAGACCGGTGATCTGGTCGCTGATGGTAGCTTCTGTACCCGCGCTGATCGAGATGACCATGATGACCGCCGCTACACCGATAATAATGCCCAGCATCGTCAACAGTGAACGGACCTTGTTTTTCATGATCGCATCCCAGGCAATTCTAATTACTTCACGTATTTTCATAATTACATCCTCACAAAATTACTTGATCTCGCATAATTATCTAAACTTGATTTTGAACGTTTCAGGATAATTGGAAAAGCTTATGGTAAACGATTAGACACTATCCTGTTGTTTAGGCTTCTTCCATTTTTCATCAATTTTATGGTCATCGCCTGTCCCGTCATTTCCATTGTGCGTCACTTTATCGATCAGTCCGTCGCGTAACTCGATGGTGCGCTGCGTATGAGCGGCAATTTTCGGGTCATGCGTCACTATGACGATTGTGGCGCCCTGCCGGTGGATATCATGCAGCAGGTTCATGATGTCGGCTCCGGAGTGGCTGTCAAGGTTGCCGGTGGGCTCATCTGCGATGACCATGACCGGGTTATTGACCAGGGCGCGGGCCACGGCCACACGCTGCTGCTGGCCGCCGGAGAGTTCTTGAGGCTGGTGGTCCATCCTTTGGGCAAGGCCGACTTTTACGAGCATTTCACGTGCTATTGATTCGCTTTCTTCGGGGGTTTTGTGATCTACCCGGTCGTATATCAAGGGGAGCATGACGTTCCTTAAAGCAGTCGTGCGGGGAAGCAGGTTGTACGCTTGAAAAACGAAGCCGATCTTCTGGTTGCGAATGGCAGCCAGTTCTTTGTTATCCAGGTTGCTTACATCCTGGGAGTCAAGAATGTAATGTCCGTCGGTGGGTCTGGATAAGCATCCCAGAATATGCATGAGCGTACTCTTGCCTGAACCGGAAGGGCCCATGATCGCCACGAATTCGCCAGAATCGATTTTTAGACTTACGCCGTTTAGGGCTGCAACGCTGGCATCGCCCAACCCGTAAACTTTGGTCAGGTTCTGCGTTTCGATGATAGTATGCTTGCTCATTGTGTTACTGTCCCTGGGTTGGTGCTGACGATGTCACCCGGCTGAAGTCCCGATGTGATCTGCGCATTAACCAGGTCCTTGAGACCGACCTGAACAGGTTGGGAAGTGAACTTTCCGTTTCTCATGACCAGGACGGTATAAGATGCGGGAGAAACTTGATGGAGAGCAGTCAGGGGAACGAGCGTGGCATTTTGAGCCTGTCCGGCGATGACCGTCACGGAAGCGCTCATGCCCATCAATAAATTGGTCTTGGAAGGATCCAACTGGACCAATCCACTGACTACAGCAGTGCCAGACGACGTATCGAGAGCCGGATCGACTTCAGTGACTTTGCCTTTAAAGATTTGGTCCGGTAGAGCGTTGAAGATAACGGTGGCCGGATTTCCGACCTGGAACATGGCGTAATCCGATTCGTCCATATAGGTTTGTACAAAAAGTTGACTTAAATCGCCTTCGACCATGATCGCACTGGAACTGACGTTGTCGCCCAGGTTGGCGCTGACGGACATGATGGTTCCGTCACCAGGAGCAAAGATCTGGGTGGCATCCAGGGCAGCCTTGGCGGATTGCACGTTAAGTTTGGCGGTTTCAAGATCCGACAGATTTGTGCCGGTGGCTGTTGCTGGAACATCCTTGCCATTGAGCGCATCCAGATACCACTGTGCTTCCTGGACGGAAGACTGTGCTACAACCATGTCTGCCTGAGCTTTTGCAATTTCTGCATCAGTCGGTATCTCAATCTGCTTCGTGGTTAGATGATTGAAACGGGTAACCGCAGTAAAGTGAGTGGGCACATAGGTCTTCAACCAACGGATATGGCTGCCCGACAGGCTGTCTTGATAATAGCTTAATTTTTGTTGGGCGGCGGTGATCGCTTGTTGTTGGTCGGCTGTGGGAGAACTGCCGCCTGCAGTTTTGGCATCGTCCAAAGCCTGCTGGGCTGCGGCAACTTGTTGCTGCCAATAGTATTGGTCCGGGCTAATAAGAAAAATAAGATTATTCGTATCCGTATACAATGTGGCTTTTGCGGTGGCTATATCCTGTTGAGCTGTAGCGATGGCCGCCAGCGATGTGAGGTTTGTCAGGGTCTGTTGGGCCTGTTGATAATTGATCTTCTCGGCGCTATTGTCTATTTCGGCCAACAGTTGGCCGGCTTTAACCTTATCGCCAACCTTAACATTGAGCGTGACCAGCTTTCCATTGGAGGTGTTCCCGCCGAAACCGAGCTGGACCTGGTTGTTCGGTTGCAGGGTACCGGTACCAATGGCACTCAAGGTGATCGTCCCGCGTCGAACGACGGAAATCTGACCGTTGGAGGATGTCCTGGCTCTGCTGGTTCTTGCATGGGATGGCAGGTAACTGAATTGGTAATAAGCACCAGCGACAAGGGCAACTAGGACCACCAGGGAAGGCACGATCACCCACCATCTTTTATGCGGGTCTCTCAAAGAATCCGGAAGGTTTTTAAAGAATGAAGGGATTTCTTTGATCTTTGCACCAAGATTAGGAAGGAACTGGGAAGATTGCGGATTTGATGACATAGTATTTTTATTTCTCCATTATCAGAACAAATTACGAGATAGTTTTTCGATGGGTGGTATTGGAAACTGGATTTAATGGAATATTTTAAAAATTTGAGCCGTTTACCTTTTCGTTCATTGTTGTTTTGTCCCTACGAGACCGGTGCTGACAACGTCACCCGCTTTCAGACCCGATTTGATCTCTGCGTTAGCCTGGTCTTTGAGGCCCACCTGGACAAAATCGACGGAAAGCTTTCCATTTCTCATGACGAATGCGGCGAATTTGCCGGGGGTGTATTCATGCAGGGCAGCCAGGGGGACGAGTACTGCGTTTTGAGTCCGTCCCACTATGATATTCACGGAAGCGCTCATACCCATTAATAGATTAGCCTTGGTGGGGTCCATCTGCACTAATCCACCGACGACCGCAGTGCTGGTGGATGTATCGAGAATGGGATTTACCTGGATGACTTTCCCCAGGAAAGTCTGGTCGGGAAGTGCATCGAAGACAATATCGGCTTCGTTGCCGACCTTGAACGATTGATAATCTTTTTCACTCACATACGTTTTGAGGTAGAGATTGGTCAAATCGCCAAGATCGATGAATGGACTCTTGGTGACATTGTCATTCAATTTGGCGCTGATCGATATAATGGTCCCCGAAAAAGGCGCGTAGATCTGTGTGCTATCCAGGTTGGCCTTCGTGGTTTGGAGATTGTATTTGGCGGTTTGAAAAGCCGTCAGATTAGTGCCGCCGGCATTTACCGGAACGTCCTTGCCATCGAGCGCGTCAAGATACCACTGCGCTTGCTGGACCGCGGTCTTGGCTACATCGTAGGCCGACTGCGAAGTTTCGATTTCCAGTGAGGAGGGACCCTCTACAACCTGAACCGGCCTATGACTGTTAGAGGTAGTGGTCGGATTGGCCACTTTTTTCGTGAAATAAAGTGGGAGATAGTATTGCTGGTACCAGATTTGATTGCCGGTAAGTTTATCCTGGTCGGTTTTTAACTTTGCCTGGGCGGCAGTGATCGCACTTTGTTGATCGGCAGTGGGGGATGTGCCTGCTGCTTTCTGAGCAGCATCCAGGGCCTGCTGGTCGGCCAGCACCTGCTGTTCCGATTCAAATACGGCAGGGCTGATCACATACTTCAGGGCATCTGTTGCATTTGACAGAGTGGTTTGGGCTGTGGCAACATCACTTTGGGCCTGGGCGATGGATGTCGGAGAGGTGAGATTGGCAAGCGTTCGTTGTGCCTGTGCATATTTGACCAGCTCGTCGGTATTGTCGAGCTGTGCCAGTAGCTGGCCTTTTGTAACCTGCTCGCCTGCTTTAACATTGAGCGTGATGAGTCTGCCGCTGATTCCAAAACCGAGTTGGACTTCATTTGCAGGCTCAAGGAGGCCTGTACCAACGGCGCTTACGGTCAAATTTCCGCGATATGCGGTGGTAGTCTGCAAGGGGGCAATGGCGGTTGTATGAGCAGGGACGTAGGACAATTCGTAATAAGCTCCTGCGCCAATGACTGCCAGTATTACAATGGCGGGAATGATCACCCACCAGCGTTTGCGAGGGTCTTTCATTTGGGACTGGATGCGTTTGGAAAAGGAAGGAGTCTCCTTTTGCTTTGAAACATTGTTTGAAGGAGCCTGAGATGATATTGGTTTGGATGCCATGTTTGTTTGGTTTCTCCGTTATATTAACTTCTCAGGTTGCAGTTTATCAGTCCCCCGTAAAGAAACAGTTAAAAGAATGTGTAGACAGTATGTAGATATGAATTGTGTTTCATAGACGATAGCTCTGAATCTACATTTTGTAAGGTTGAATTCGACAAAAAAGCACCCCAGGAGTATGGGGTGCTTTACTCTGCGGAGAGGGCGGGATTCGAACCCGCGAACCTTTGTGGGTTACACGCTTTCCAAGCGTGCGCGCTAAGCCAGACTACGCGACCTCTCCTTATCAAGCGGGCGAATTATACCATGTGAAATTAACAATAAAGATGGTCCGCACGCCGATATTGGGCTAATTAATTACTAAGTGCTCCTGCCAGTTTTTTGGCTCCTTCAATTTGTCCATGACGCGGCTCCAAAAGGCCCCAACGGCCGGCAGCCATATAAAGGATTTCCAAAATCAGATCGGTGTAGGAAATATTTTCCGCCTTGGCCTGTAAGCACAGATCGCTGTAATCGGGGGTGAGACCCGGCAGGGTATTGATTTCCATAAGACGCGGATTGCCTTCGGCATCCAGCCTGATATCGGAACGTGAAATGTCCAATGCGCCCAGCAAAATATGGGCGCGCCAGGCAAGATAAAGAAGCTTTTTTTCCAATTCGGGTTCCAGATAGGCCGGGCAAAAATAACCCGGTGCGCCTTCTTCACCAATACTTTTTGACTTGGCGACATGACCGTAAACGTTCGGGGTTACCGAATGGCTGTTATCCAGCTCAAGGATTGGGAAGCGGTGAAAGCCATCCTTGTCATACCATTCCGGGTGAAGGGTGTAATTTTTTATGTCGGGGTGGCCCATGATGCCTACGGTGAATTCGCGGCCCGGCAGAAAGGTCTCGACCAAAGCGGGTTGGTTATAGTTATCGATCACCCATTTGACGCGCTCGCGTAGCTCGCTTTCATTTCGAACGATGGCTTTTAGGTCTACCCCCATACCGGTCCCTTCGCGGGCCGGTTTGACAAAGAGCGGAAAGTTCAAATCCGGGCGGAGCGATTCGTCCCCGGCGATGAATTCCTGGAAGGGCGCAACCGGCAAACGGCGATCGCGCCAGATGCGTTTGGTCAGCGTTTTATCGAGGGAAATCGCATTGGTCAGCACGCGTGAGCCGGTATACGGGATCTTCATCATCTCCAATATGGCCGGGATCTGTGCTTCACGCGCATCTCCGCCCAGGCCTTCGGCAATATTGAAGCATATATCGGGTTTG
>CAZPCR010000182.1:0-6160 GCA_964585035.1 uncultured Anaerolineaceae bacterium | reverse complement strand
TGTTCTGATGACTCCGTCTAACTTACTTCTTGCCAACCACGGTCCATCTTTTCAGACTGGACCAGCCCAACAAAAAAGCCCGACTGTTTCGCCGGGCCATCATTCGGAATGATCAAAACAATTTCCCAAAACGGTTGCTCAACCTGAGCCAAGCAGAAGGAGTGAGCGGCGAAAGTATAACACAATTTAGGCAAAAACAGTTTCCGGCTCGAATGGAAAAACTAATCTTTATGCCTTGGGTGAGGCTTGAAGTTCAAAATCAAGACAGGATTCAACCTGGAAGAAGAGGAAGAGACTTCCGAGGTCTTAACAATCTCGAAGATTTCGAGTCACATTAAATCTACACATAAAATACATATCGAATGTCCATAATTGGAGTATATTTATAGGCAGGTAGTGTATGTTCTCAAATAAAAGAATTCTAGTCGCATTCAGTATATTTGCAGTAACCGCTCTGGCATGCGGGGTGACTTTTGACCTTGGGACAAGCCCTGCCAGTGTTCCTTCCAACACGCCCACGGTACCGCAATCATACCAGGACCAATTGGCAACGATTGTTGCCGCAACACTTCAGGAATTAACGGCGGAAGCCCCAACGGCGACCCCGACAAGTACGCCAGCCCCGACTGCCGTCCCTCCCGCCCTGTCCGTGAGCGCGGATACGAACTGCTACGCGGGCCCAGGCACAAGCTACGGTTTTGTGATAACCATCCATCCCGGGACGATCGTTGTGCCGGTCGGAAAAGATACGGCGGCTAATTACTGGGTCATCGAAACGCCAAATTACCCAGGGTCTACCTGCTGGCTGTCGGGCACCTATGCAATCCTGACAGGCGATATCAGTAGCCTGCCCGAGGTTCCTCCTTCGTCATTAACCACATACACCCTGAGCGAGCCCAAATCATTAAAAGTCTCATGTACCAGCACCGAAATTTCTTCCGATGACGACCACCACTGGGGATGGGGATGGCACCATGACAATTCGGGGTTCCACGATAACTCATCCGATTGGACCGTGTATTTTAGCTGGAGGAATACCGAGCCCAATGCATACTACGTACGCGTTTACAGAAACGGATATCTGCTCGCTACGTTAGGTGCACATGCAGGTTCCTATACTAGTACGTTCCGTCACTGGGGACACTATTACGACAGTGTTACCTTTGGCGTTCAAGCGGTGAAAGGGAACCAGGTTTCGAGCATTGAAACAATCGATGTGAGGCACTGTTCGGGGGGATGAGAGAAAGTGCGGGCATCAACGAATCTGAATTATTCCCACTAATGATCCTGTAGGCCGGGCCAAATCCTGTTCCCCTAAATAGGGCAATATTCTGTAAGACATCTGGAATCAGTGTGTGGTATGTTATACGGATAAAGTTGACCAACTTACAGCAACTTCCAACCCTGCTGAAACCGCATATCCCGAAACAATCATGCAAACCCAGGAATGGTCCCAAATATGGCATAACTCCCGGCTTGACGTCGAGCTTTTAAAAGCTTCATACGTTAAGCATGCTTTCCCGCGTCACAGTCACGATTATTATGTCATTTGTGTCATCGAAAGAGGTCTCCAGTCTTTTACACATAAAGGCGTCAAACATTTCACACCCCCCGGCGGAGTGATTTTAATTAACCCGGGCGCAGCCCATACCGGAGAAGCTGTCGATGAACAGGGCTTCCAGATGCGCTCCATCTACCCCACTGTTTCCCACATGCAATCGGCCGTCTTCGAGTTGACGGGACGGCATCAGGAACTTCCTTTCTTCAAAGACGTGCGCGTCGACCATCGCCCGACGAGAAATAACGTTTTAGCCCTGCATGAAGCCCTGGCCCAGAACGCAAGTACGTTGGAATGCGAATCGCGCTTTACGTGGACATTGGCCCAACTTATCAAGCATTATGCCGACCTGCACTTTAATGAACAACGGCTGGGTAAAGAGAAGAAGCCCATACAGCGAGCACGACATTACCTTGATGACTGTTTTGCCCAGGGCATCAGCCTGATCGAACTGGCTGCTTATGTTTGTCTCAGTCCTTATTATCTACTACGCGCTTTTCGCGCTGAGGTCGGAATGCCCCCCTACGCTTATCTGGAAAGTGTGAGAATCCGTCATGCGCAGCGGCTGATCGAGGCCGGCAAACCTCTGGCAGAGGTTGCGACCGAGGTTGGGTTCAGCAGTCAAAGCCATATGACTCAGCGCTTCAAACAGATCATTGGTGTGACGCCCGGCCAATACGCTGAACAGAATAGATAGCCGGGCATCCTGACAAGCCATGTCATCCAACCTATTCCCTTTATTATCGTACGTGCTTATTTCAACATTCACGCCGGGTCCGAGCAATATCTCCAGCGCATCGATCGCCGTGCAGCAAGGATACAGGAATACGCTGAACTATCAAGGCGGGCTGGCAGCAGGAGTGTTCATCCTCATGTTGCTGAGCGGCTGGATTTCCGTGACGCTGCTGGGCATCTTCCCTGCACTTGAACCCGTTCTCCGGTATGCCGGCGCGGGATACATCCTGTACCTGGCGTTTGGAATACTCAAGTCGAGTTATTCGTTCACTGAGCAGAATGCGAAACCCTTGCGATTCGTACATGGCATCATGCTTCAGGTATTAAACCCCAAGTTGATCATTTATGCCTTCACATTGTTTTCCGGGTTTTTGACCCCCATTACCAGTAATGCAGCGCTGGTATTACTGGCAGCAACCGTCCTGGCAGCCATTTCATTTGTGGCCACCTCGATATGGGCAATATTTGGAACTGCCATCAAGACCTATCTCCACAACCCCCGCCTGAAGACCATTGTCAATATCATCCTTTCACTTTCCCTGGTTTATACGGCTATTGTCCTGACCGGTATTTTGTAGTTTTCAAGTCAGCCGCACAAAGGAATGGCCTTATGAAGGATGCTGTAAAAAAATGAACCTAGGGGTGGTATACGCCCACACCGCACACATCGCTGCCGACCTTCTCGTAATAGAATGTTTTCGACTCAGTCACTTTGGTGAGGGGATTAAGATATGCATAACTGACCGAGCCTATCTGGCTCATCGAAGCGGAGTCCCAGGCTGCCCTGCTCAACGGCTCGACGGCTGAGCCAACCAAATTGGGGAATCCGCCATTCGCCGTGATAATCAGGTGGGAGTCAATGCAGGCGACATAAAGGTCGCGGTCGAAGAACGGCGTCACCCGGCCGGTAAAATCCCTGAGGGCCTGTTCTCGTCCTACTGCATTGTAATGTGCCACCGCTTTTTGGAGCATTGCCAGGGCCTCATCGGGCGTGCCGTGTTCCGATGTTGCAACAGGGGGAGTCTGTGTGGCAGCCTGCGATTCGTCGGTAGGCGCTTGCTGAGGAGCGGCAGTCGCTGGTTTTGCACCAGACCTGCAAGCGAACTGGGCGAGCGCCAGAACAACTAAAACAATAAAGATTTTTTGATAACCGAATGGGGATTTCACATTGGTCTCCTTTCGGACGCGTAACACCGGACAACGAATAAATCCTGAGGTTGAAATTATAACCCGCAACAACAGGCCTTCAGATGGGATAAAGGTATGAATGAAACTTAATTTCACAAATTACCGCATAGGGGTAAAGATTGGCAACCGGACGGTATAATCTATGAAACCCTTAGGCCCCCATTAGACGTACAGATAGAAGAATCGAAAATGATATGTCGTCCTCAATAGAAGTGTTGAACGATTTGGAATTCCATCCGATATCGATCGACAGGTGGGCCGATCTCACCGCATTCTTCGAGCGGCATGGCAACACGAATTATTGCTGGTGTACGCGCTGGCGTTTGAAGAGCATGCAGTTCAAGCAGTTACCTGCGGTGGAACGGAGAAACCAGCTTGCGTCCCTGGTCCAGGCGGACATTCCCATCGGAGTTCTGGCTTATCGACAAGGCAAAGCAGTGGGTTGGTGCTCGGTTGCGCCGCGCGAAACCTACGCGCTCCTGGAAGGCTCTACAACATTGAAACGCATCGACAATTTACCGACCTGGTCGGTTGTATGTTTCTTCATAGACCCGGGTTTGCGAAGGCAGGGACTGCCTGTGAAATTGTTACGGGCTGCCGTATCGTATGCGATCTCACAGGGAGCAAAAATCATTGAAGGGTATCCGGTTGAGCCCAATAAAAGCTATCGCTTTATGGGTTCGCCTTCCATATTCGAGCAAGCAGGTTTTCGCGAGGTAGGTACGGCAAAAAATGGGAGGCGAATTGTGCGATATTTTGCAGATGAAAGAAAATAATATCTCCTTTATGTCTAGAAATTTTACCGTAATAGTGCGATAATACAGGTCGAAACTAAACATTGAGGAGAGAGAAATGAAATTGTTCAGAAAGCTTTTCGCCGCGGTAGGTGTCCTGGCGCTTGGGGTGCTGGCATGCACACTTCCGACCGGGGCGCCAACGCAGGTTGATCCAAATGCTGCGTTGACTGAAGCAGTCGCGACGTTACAGGCGCAAACACAGACTGCCGCAACCCCCACATTAGCCCCCACGTCAGCCGCAACTTCCGGTCCGCCGACAGTCACTGTTAGTTCGGTTACAAACTGCCGCACCGGTCCCAGCACAGCCTATGACGTGGTCATGACGTTCGATATCGGAATGACAGGGCAGGTCGTCGCCAAGTACTCACCCGCCAACTATTGGATCATAAATTATCCCGGTGGAGGCAGCGCGACCTGCTGGTTATGGGGCCAATACGCTACCGTGATCGGAGATACCAGTAAATTGCAGGAAGCCGTTCCTCCGCCCATGCCGCCCACCCCGATGCCCTCTCCCACTACGGCTGTTGCACCCTTCCCGCCCAAGGATGTGAGTGTCAGCTGCTCGAGCGTGGGCAACTCGCATAAGGTGGGCAACTTCATTATCCTCAGCTCCCAGTGGACTGTGACTGTAACATGGAAGGACAACACGAACGATGCAGGTGGATTCTACGTCTACAAGGACGGATCGAAAGTAGCCACCTTGGGTGCAGGCGCAAGATCCTACACCGACCAGTTCAGTGTTTCGGGTTTGATAGTTAAATCTCCAACCCCTACTTATGGTGTAGCGGCTTTCAACCAGTATGGGAGTTCCACAACCAACAGCGCGACCCTTTCCTCCTGCCCATAAATAGGGTATCGGGGAGAAAGGTTCCGTGCAGGTGATCTTCCCTGCACCTGCGGGAAAAATAAAAATGCACAGGGCGTTTGCCCTGTGCATTTTTATTTAATAGCTATGATATTAACGCTGCCTGCTACGACGGCATCTTAACTCCCAATTGAGCCAAAATACCCATCACGCCACCTCCGGGCGTAGGTGTCACATCAAGACGGGCGAGCTTGCCGTTCTTCACAGTGAAGGTGGTCGGTTCGTTAGGCAGGGATACCTTCTTGCCGCTCGGCGGGACCTTGGGTAAGCCGGGCATCGGCAGGCTCAGTTCACCGGTCTGTGTTCCAGTGACATGCAGGTTCGCCGTGACCACATCGCCATTTTCCTTGTAGTCTCCACCGTTGAACTTCCAATCGGGCATAGCCGTAAGCATGGCCTTTTGTACTCCCAGGAATTCATGTTTGCCCAGCGGTTCAGGAACGGGCCCGGCGAATACCATGTCGTCGGCAATTATGCCGTCGGCCTTTTTAAAATCACCGGCCTCGATGGCGGCCAGCGCGGCCTTGACGATATCTGTTGCACTCATAACAATAATCTCCTCTACTCAATAAAATGGTTGGTGATGGACCGTCCATCACCTGGAAAGCATTATATTACGGCGAACGGTTGATTACAATCACCGATTAACATACGGTGCGGTAGGCAGATGCGAACCAGGCACTGTCGGTCCTCAGGGCCGTGCTTTTATTTAATATCATGACCCCTGTTCTTCTTATCGGCATAATAGCTTCGAAGGTCATCATTCTGGCTTACATCCATTACCGCAGGTTTCGTCCCGACAACCTCGACCCCATCGCGCAGTAGATCGTTTTTCTTATCAGGATTATTCGTGATCAATACGATCGATTCGACTCCCAGATCGGCTAGTATCTCGGAGGCCCTTGAATAGTCTCTTGCATCTTCACTAAATCCGAGTGTTTTATATGCTTCCGTCTGGGAGACACCGTGCTCCACGGCATATTTGGCCGAATTGATCAGGGCAAAATGTCCGTTCCC
>CAZPCR010000181.1:0-6192 GCA_964585035.1 uncultured Anaerolineaceae bacterium | reverse complement strand
GAATATCCAGGCTTACGACCATGTCAGATGTGGTCATAATTGCCAGATCGATCTCTGTCAAGGCAATAGACTGCTGCAGGCGATGCGAGATTTGCTCTCCGAGCAGGATGCGTTGGATGGCAATCGCGGCCGAGTCCCCAATACTTTGCGCAAGGCGGATCTTTCCCGGAGTGAAAGGCTCGCGCTTTTCATTCCGCGCTTCGCCTAGCATGAGTACGCCCAGTAAATTTACCGACGAGTGAGAGGAATCACTGCTCCGGAGTGGTATCAAGCAGAGAGATTGTGCAAAATCCAATAGGAGCGCTTTTTTTTCTTCATTGCCGATCTGCGGATCAACAGCCTGCAGGATGGTTGGCTCATTCTGTTCCAGAACATGTTGAGTATAGGGTAAGGCGGAGAGGGGGACTTGAAAACCTATCCCAAGGTCACGGCTAAGGACTCGAATAGGATATGCAGCTCGCATGATGAATTTCTCATCTTCTAAAAGAGCGATCCTCGAAAAAGTGGTGTGGATACTCTCGACCGCGTGACGGTTCACGATGTTAAGGACATCCTCCAGATTATCTGCGACTGCCAGAGAATGGGATAGCTCAAACAGCATCGAGAGCTCTTCGTTGTTAATTTTAATTTCATCTTCTGCTTTTTTACGCTTGGTGATATCCCGCCCATAGAGGTTCACGTAATCCGGTTCGATAACAGGAATAACGATCATCTCGTAAATTTTTCCATCGCACTCAATATCAACGGTTTTGTTTTCCCTGGACGATAGCAATTGGGCGGTGAGATCACGCCAGAACTGGGGAGCAGGTCCGCCCACGGCACATCCCCACATATCCAAGAGCGGTCCACTTACCGGGTTGGCGTACAAAATGGTACCTTCGCGGCTAAATCGAAGTACCATGTTTGGATTTTCGGAAGGGAATTTTGCAAGACTTGCAATTTCCTGCTCCGCCATTTTGCGCTCGGTAATGTCGCGGTAATTGATAACAACCGATTGGACGGCCGGCTCATCCAAAAGATTGGTCAATAAGCCTTCCATCCAGCGCCAGGAGCCATCCTGATGCCGCAAACGGAACAAGGCCTCGTGGACACTTCCAGGATCCTTGATGGTTTGTTCCAGTAGTTGGGCTGCGGCTGCCCGTTCGTCCGGATGAAAAAGGTCAAAGAGGTTGTGACCCACAAGGGAATTGGGCGGGTAACCAAGCGGCCGGCGTGTGGTGGGGCTTTCATAGGTAAGATTTCCGTCGGAGTCAACGAGTGAAATTTCTTCCAGACTATGTTCGACTAGTGCCCGGAATCGTTTTTCACTCTTCTGCAAGGTTTCATCCCCTTGCTTCCGTTCGGTAATATCCCTAAAATTGAAAACTATTGCTTGTACACTCGGCTCAGTTAACAGGTTGGTGATGGTGCTTTCCAACCAGCGCCAGGATCCATCTTTATGTCGGAAACGATACTGAGTGGCGATGACTTTTCCCGGTTTTTGAACCAAATCATCCAGTAATACCATCAAGGAGGGAAGATCGTCGGGGTGGGTTAATTCTGCCGGGTTGGAACCAACCTGTTCTTCCGGTGTATACCCCAGGATTCGCTGTGTAGATGGGCTGAGGTATTTTATCAGCCTGTCGGCTCCTACTAATGTGATCGCATCCGGCGCGTTTTCAATCAGCGAGCGATTTCGAACTTCCTGATGTCGAAGTTCCTCTTCGGTCTTCTTTTGCTTGGTAACGATGGCTCCTGTCAACAATGTGCTTGCATATACACCAAACATTAGAAACTGAAGTTCACCCAAACGGGAGATATCGAATTTAAACAACCAAATTGCGAGGACGGTTCCAAAATTCATGACTACGATCGCCAGACTGACACTTGAAAAACCATTACTCAAGGCGATCCAGATAAGAGGTGCCGCGATCAAATAAAGCGGCTGGATACTCCGCAAAGCCGGTATACCAAAGACCAGATACAATACGACCGGGATACTAATTACCTGTCCTATAGATTGAAGCGAAGGTCGGTGGTGAAATTTTCGTGGTTTTAGATTTGCCCATTCTCCATCTATAAATCGTTTTAGCCATGGCATCACGTGGATAAGAAGGAATGGTGTAAAGACCAGGACGCCTATCATTTCCCCGATCCACCATTGGAGAAGTGTAATAAAAAATTGAGAAGAGGGGACCTGTCCGTAATTGACAAGATTAAGTATGGAGATCAGCGCCAAAACCGTGGAACCTATTGCTGAAAATAAAATCAGCAAGAGGATATCGCGTAAGTTTTGCAGTGATAAGGTGATACGAACCCGATTGCGTAATAGGAAAGCAATGATCCCGTAAACGATTGAAAGAATGACCGCCCAAACCAGGATCGGTGCGAGCGGGGTTGCAAGTCGATAAATAAAGAGACTACTAATGAGTGAGGCTAGGGTAAAGGCAGGTGTAAAGCCAATCCCGAAGGTAAGGAGAAAGGCAACGCTTATACCATCCGGGGGATACCAGGCCACTACGCCTGGGAATAGCTGGAGTCTTTGTGTTAGTTGGTCGAGGGTGCTAAAAGTGATAAAGTAAAGGATCAGAACAAGGATCCAACGGAAAAACCTGGATAAATCGAACCGCTTGAAAATTAAGCGGTCAAGAATTGTTTTTCCAATCGGAACCTTTGCTTTCAATAGTTTTCAATCCTTGATTTATTCTACTGTATTATGCAAAGATCGATTTTTACAAAGACGTTGCATTTATTTACACTTGTCAGGTGGTAGGAAAACCCCAAAAAATAAAAGGTAATGGATAATTTTGACATTTAGTATGTTATTGCCCCCCTCCATGTCAGTTTAGAATTTAAAAACAATTGTAATTGGCTAGAATTTTAATCAAATCAGTGAATTATTCCAAGATATTCTGTAATTTCAGGCTATGCCGGCCATATAGGTGAGAGCAACAGTACCCGGGCCGGCATGATTTCCAACGACCGGACTGAGCGGGCAACAATAACTTTCGATGGGATTTAGTTGAGCACGCGCGGCTTCTAATAAGGATAAAGCCTCGGCTTCGGCGTTGGCATGAACCGTTGCCAAACGAACGGGTTTGCGACCCCCAATACGTTCGCCAGCCAATTCAATCATGCGATCCATGGCTTTGCTTTTGGTGCGGATCTTTTCCACCGATTCTATGCTTCCATTGCGCATTTCCAGAACCGGCTTGATGTTCAGGATCGTACCAAACAAGGCTTGTGCGCCGCCGATCCGTCCACCACGATGGAGGAATTCAAGAGTTTCGACAACGAACATTACTCCGCTATTATCACGAGATGTTTCTGCTACTTTTTGGCAAGCCATCAGATCTTCACCGGCTTGAGCAGCACGAGCTGCCATAAGAACAGGCCAACCCAAAGCCATGGTAGTGGTGAGCGAATCGACGATAACGATCCTGTCCGCGGCGTTGGGTATCATCTCGCGAGCCTGAATGGCGGACTGGACAGTGCCGGAGAATTTAGAAGAGATAAATATACCCAGAACGTCGTGCCCCTGCTCCAATAGCTTCTCAAAGGCGCTTTTCATGGAGGCTATTGTGACCTGCGAAGTGGTCGGCATATCTTTGGAGATCGCGAGACGCTTATAAAATTCACCCGGTTGGATATCAACCCCATCCTGATAATTAATTTCTCCCCATATTATCGAAAGGGGGGTGATTGTGATGTTATATTGATTTATTAAATCCTGAGGTAGATATGCGGTGCTATCCGTAACGACTGCAACAGGAGACATAATTAAATCCTACGCAAAGAGATGAGTAATTTACTATCGGGTATTATAGTCGTGTTATTGCGAGGAATAATTAAAACTTATATGTTTCGAGAACGCTGCGATAAAAAACCGCCTAAATAATCAAGGCAGAATAATTCATCGATCAACAAATAACGCCTTTATCGATTCGAACCAGGTATCGTCCACCACAATCCTGGCAAAATATTCCCTGTCATTTCAGTGGCGCTTATATTGCCGAAAAAGATAGTATTCATTTATTCACATTATCCGCACGAAGAATCCAAAAGAATTGACTCGTACTCATTCTGGCGTATACTCCAGCAAATTTATTTAATCCGTCTCCCAAAGGCTTTCTTATGGTCCAATCCCCAAGGCATTATGTAATTTCCGTCATGTCCCGCGACCATGTCGGGATTATCCATGAAGTTTCCAAAGTGCTGCAAAATCTGAACGGCAATATTGCCGATGTGCGACAGAGCGTTTTGTGCGGCTATTTCACCATGATTTTGCTGGCTTCCTTCCCAGCCAGCGTCACGCGGCGCGATATCGAACGCAAATTGGCTGAGGCCGATGCCCATAGCGAAAGCGTGCTAGAAGCGACCGTGTGCGAGGCGGATCAAGCTACCATGACACTCGCTGCTCCCCGTCCCGAAAATATCTATGTCCTGACTGCCAGTGGCGTAGACCGGGTTGGTATTGTTGCTGTTGTTTCGGGGTTTTGTGAGAAGCACAGAATCAACATCCTGGACCTTTCCACCGCTATTTCGAACGGGGATTATGTAATGATTTTGCTGGTGAATTTAAACCAGCATGTCTCCATTAATGCTGTTCGCACTGATTTGCAGTGTTTTGCCCACGAAACCGGATTGAAGGTAGTGCTCCAGCATTACGATATATTCAAAGCTGTCAACGAAATCAATTTACCACTGCGTTAACCTTAGAAGGGATATTTCCATGTTGAATTCAGGTGAGATCCTAAACACCGTTGAGATGATCCAAAAAGAAAATCTGGATGTGCGTGCCGTTACCATGGGCATAAGTTTGTTGGATTGCCGTCGGGAAACCGTAGCTGCCTCCTGTCAGGCGATCAAGGCCAAAATACACAAATTTGCAGGGAATCTAGTGGCAGTTTGCGAAGAGGTCAGCACTGAATATGGCATCCCGGTCGTCAATAAAAGGATTGCCGTCACGCCTGTTGCGCATATTGGCGCCGGGTTCGACGCGGCTGGTTTCGTGGAAATCGCCAAAGCTCTCGATGAAGCGTCCAGCGAGGTTGGTGTCGACTTTCTCGGTGGTTTTTCAGCGGATGTTGCCAACGGGATGACGCCGGGTGATCGAGAACTGATCGCCGCTATACCGCCAGCATTGAACGGCACCCAAAAAGTGTGTGCCTCGGTCAATGTCGGTTCTACACGTTATGGTATCAATATGGATGCAATTGCCTTGCTCGGCCAGACCGTTAAAGACCTGGCGGCTCAAAGCGCAGCAATAGGGGGGTTCGCTGCTGCCAAATTTGTCGTTTTTACCAACCAGCCGGGCGATAATCCTTTTATGGCGGGAGCCATTCATGGTTTGGGCCAAAATGAAATCGTTATCAATGTAGGCGTTAGTGGGCCGGGAGTCATTGCCCGGGCGTTGGAACGCAAAATCGCTCAAGATAGCCACCAAAGCTTGGGTTTGCACGATCTAGCCGAAGAAATCAAACGCACAGCTTTCCGCGTCACCCGGAGCGGGGAACTAATCGGGCGGCAGGTCGCCAAGGTTTTAAATGTGTCATTTGGGGTGGTGGATCTGTCCCTTGCGCCTACGCCCAAAGTGGGTGACAGTGTGGGGGAAATTATTCAAATTTTGGGAGTGGATGTGATTGGCGCTCCTGGCTCGACGGCAATTGTGGCGTTGTTGAATGACGCCGTCAAAAAAGGTGGAATGTTTGCCAGCCAGAGTGTAGGTGGTTTAAGCGGCGCTTTTATTCCTGTTTGTGAAGACCACGCTCTGGCGGACGCGGTCCGGAACGATACCTTGCATCTGGAAAAACTGGAGGCCATGACCAGTGTTTGCTCGGTGGGATTGGATATGATTGCCATCCCCGGCTCAGTGGATGCTGCTACGATCTCGGCCATCATTGCCGATGAAATGGCGATTGGAATGATCAACAACAAGACTACGGCTGTGCGGTTGATTCCGGTGCCGGGAAAAGAGGCTGTTGATTTTGTCTCTTTCGGGGGGTTGTTTGGCGAAAGCGCCATCGCTCCGGTGCTGAATGCAGGCCAATCGGCGCGCTTTGTTGGGTTTGGTGGCAAAATACCAGCCCCCATACATAGTTTGCGGAATTAGTTGGCAGTCTCAGCTGCACCGGTATTTCAGCCCCATTCTTTTATGCAGGAATATTTTGATCGACGATAGGAAGAGAAGATTAAATTTCTTTTTTATCAATG
>CAZPCR010000180.1:0-6201 GCA_964585035.1 uncultured Anaerolineaceae bacterium | reverse complement strand
TATCGCGTTGAGGGTAAAAAGATCATGGGATTCGAGCTTGCGGAAACCCTTGGCTGGACCCTACCTGACGTTATCGTTTACCCTACCGGTGGAGGAACCGGCCTGGTAGGCATGTGGAAGGCCTTCGAGGAGCTCGAAGCATTAGGCTGGCTGAATAACACAAAGAGACCGCGTATGGTGTGTGTGCAGGCAGATGGCTGCGCGCCGGTGGTCAAAGCATTCGAAGAGGGTGCATCCTTTTGTGATTTTTGGTTGAACGCACATACCCTGGCATCCGGATTGCGGGTTCCTAAAAGTTTTGCCGACTCGTTGATGCTGGAAATCCTTAGGGAAAGCAAAGGTATAGCGGTATCCGTAAGCGACCCGGCCATTCTGGAAGCCCAGCGAAAGATTGGCAGGATGGAAGGTATTTTTCCCGCTCCAGAAGGAGCGGCCACCCTGGCTGCACTTGAAAAGCTCCTTCAACAAAAGTGGATCGACCCTGACGAACGAATTATCCTGTTTAATACCGGATCAGGTTTGAAATATCTGGATTCCTGAAATGGTTTGTTGAAGGAATCCAGACTGGAAGACCGGGATGTTGAGCTATTCTCGGTAAGACCAAAAGGTGGTTTTAAATTATTTAATAAAAACGCCCTGCCGATTTTCTGGCAGGGCGAAACGATATTACAGGAAGTTATGCGGTAGCTAGTCGCGGCCTGAATTTATAGCCGTAAACGATCACGCCGCGTTCGTCGCCGTCGTTTCGCATTTTGCGGGTGACCATTTCCACTGGCATGCCGATTTCTACTGGCGCGTTGTCCAGATCGGTCAATTGGGCAGTAACCATCGGACCTTCCTCGAGCTTCACAAGCGCAACCGTGTAAGGAGCGTTTACGTCATAACCACTGGGGGCTTCGTATATGGTCGTGTATGAATAGACTTCACCCTTGCCGCTGAATGTATAGAGGTCTTTCGCCTCTTTACCGCAGTTGGGGCATACATCGCGGGGCGGGAAAATTTTGTAGTCACAATGCGGGCATACCTCGCCGACCAGTGAATATCTTTGTTGTTTCAGTCTCCAATGTCTGGGTATTTCCATTCGTAAATCCTTTCAATGTTATTTGGTGCGACCCTAATTCTATCTGGAGGGACTATCAGGAACTATCAGGGTTCGGTTAATAGTACAAACTACCTAAATTGTGTATAAATCAATGGTCCGTAAGGCTAATTTGGCTTATCTTTATTAGAGGGCGTGTTTAGGCCGCCAGATTAATCCTCACCACCCTTATGATGTTTGTTTAAAATTATGTGTATAATTCGCCAGTCTAAAATCGATTCGAATGAAACCTCCGCCCTTTATCTCTCGAATAAAAATTCAATTAAATGGCAGAACGATCTTATCCCTTCTGGCAGCAGAATCGATTCTCCTGAGTGTATTGCATCACTGGTTAAATTTTTGGGGACTACCCTGGGATAAACAGGCATTATTAATATTGGTGGTCGCTCCCGCCGTCTCTTTTTTGATTTCGTTTCTGTTGAGACCGATTTGGGAAGATTGCTTGAAAATCCAACAGAGCAGGTGGTTTCTTTTTCTTCTACCTGCGCTGGTTATCACCTCCATTATTACATGGCGATTGTTTTCAGTGCCAGAAATTCAGCATCAATTGGAGATCATTCCCAGGATGGACAACACCGCAAATGACATCCAGCTGCTGGAAATCAAGGCAGCTTATGGTAACGTGGTCCCGCTTTCAAATTTCGCCAA
The DNA here is from genome assembly GCA_964585035.1 of uncultured Anaerolineaceae bacterium. Classification (GTDB taxonomy): domain Bacteria; phylum Chloroflexota; class Anaerolineae; order Anaerolineales; family Villigracilaceae; genus Fen-1038. Next base: position 4,454 of record CAZPCR010000180.1, on the reverse strand, counting down.
CCTTAATGGCTGGGCGCTGCGCGACGGATCCTTGATCGCTACCGGTTCCACAGCTCAACCCATCTGGTATTCATTCTATGGACCGATTAACCAGCAGGTTAAGGTAACTTTTGAAACATCTCCAAAAAGTGGAAGCGTTGAAGTTGGCCTGGATGGCAGGAAACTGGATTTAAACCTGAATAGTTCGGATGGCAATCAAAAACGTGCCCGGATGGATACGCAGTATCGGTGGGGATTTCTTAATTTCCTGATAATCCCAATAATAGTGACCACCGACTTGTTCGCTATTGTTTTGATATTCGCTTTGATCTGGCTGGTGCAGGAAATTAATCAAAATCGCTCGGTGAAATCCGAACAGGGAAGCTCCGAATCATTCCTCTCACACCGCAATGGATTGCTTATCCTTTGTGGTCTTGCTTTAATTTTGCATATTATCAATTTCCTGGCAGTGCCTCTGGCGGTGCTGAAGGATAGCCCAAGCTATTTACAGGGGGCGATGTATTGGATCCGTTATCATTCCCTGGATGGCGTATCTTCCTACCGTGGTCCCGGAACTACTTTTCTTTTTACGCCTTTCATGGCACCTTTCGGGAGAAATCCATGGGGCTTGAAGATCTTATTACACTTACTTGCCATTGCCTGTGTCCCTGTTAGTTACCGGCTGGGATGGCAGCTTGGCAGGCAACGTTGGTTTGCTTTCTTTGCCGGATTAATCACGGCTTTGATCCCGGATCTATATTTTTATTCGGGCTTTGCATTATCCGAAATGCCCCATTTTTTCTTCGGGCTATTATTTTGTACCTTGTTACTTTCCGCTCTCGAAACAATGGCAACCGGTTGGCTGATCGCCGCGTTTTTGGTGGGGTCATTTTCTGTGCTGGTTCGCTCGGAGAGTGCTGCAGCGTTGATGATCGGGATCGTGTTTTTATTAATAAAGGTTATTTGGGATTGGAAAGAGGAAAACTCATCCAGCGAAATGCCTCAGGGTTTGCGGCATACGGGGTTATCTGCGTTATGGCGAGTTGGACTGGCGATCCTGATCGCAGCAATACCTCTTTTAGCCTGGTCAGTTCACAACGAAATGGTTTATGGATTTTTTGGTATCAGTGATTATCGCGGTGCAGTTTTATTCGATGGCTGGATCTATTTCGGCGAAAGCAGCCAGGTTCCCATCACTGACCAAAATTCTCCAGCTGTGCGTGCGATTAATGCCGTATATCCGCCGGGGTTAAGTAATAGTTCAAATGTGCCCACCTCGTGGACGATTTATTATCTTCTACTACAGCATGGATATACAAGCGAACAAGCTTTTGGTTTGCTCGATAAAGCTTCCCTTGATTCGATCAGGAATAATATTCCGCTTTCATTGAAATTGTTGGTTATTAAAATTCAAAAAGGGTTGGAGCCACAGGCTATGATCCCGGCCACTTTTCTGTTCCCGGGGGAGAAAATTGATTTCGAAACATTAAATTCCGATTACTTCGATAAGGAAAACTTGTTTATACCAGTAATGATCCATTTGCAGCGATCTGTAGATGATGTGATAAGCAAATGGTACAAGAAATTTTATACAATCTGGTTCTGGCTTGGTCTGGGGATGTCGTTTATTTGCTTATATCGTAAGCCGTTTTTTCAATGGGACCCTTTAGTGGTTATTGCCGCAACCAGTATTTTTTTGCCGACCATCATGGGCATGTCGATGTGGAGATATGTCCTATCGGGGATCTTTGTGATGCAATTATTTATCCTGGCAGGAATACAATCATTGATGGGATTTCTTCCTTATTATTTAACGACAATGCGTTCTTTGAAAGAAACAAAACTTTAGGGAATTATTTTGCCACTTCAAAGACATGAGAAACAACTGTAGAGCTTGGCCCGCCCATGGACTGGATCAATCCATATTTCGCGTTTGCAATCTGGTTCAAACCCGCCTGGCCTCTTAATTGAGCTGTAGCTTCCACAGCCTGATACACGCCTGTCGCTCCGCCTGGAAAACCGCGCGCTTTTAGCCCGCCCTGAGTCGCGCAAGGGATGCGGCCTTTTAGACTAATTGCACCATCTGCAGCCAGTTTCCAACCCTGGCCGCGAATGGCAAACCCAACCGCTTCGAGCGAGAGAGCGGCGTATATGCTGAACATATCGTGATATTCAAAGAAGCTGATCTGATCGAGAATGATCCCCGCTTTTTTCATGGCTTTACCCGCGGAGAGTTGCGCGGCTTCAAAGTACAGGGGGTCTTTTCGATCATGCAGTGCAAGCGTATCGACAGCTGCGGCAGACCCCGAGATCTTTACCAGTGGATAAGCAAACTCTTTTGGTAGGAGGTCGCGGCGTGTGAGAACAACTGCCGCCGCGCCGTCTGCATTGGGGGCGATATCGAACATGTTGAGCGGCTCACTAACCATTTCGGCTTTGGAATAGGTTTCTGGTTTAATGGCTTTGCGGAACATGGCATATTTATTCCCAGCCCCGTTGGCGTGCGCGGTGAGAGCGAATCCCGCAAAACCATCCGCCGGGACATTGTTATCACGCATGTAACGCTTCATTAATATAGCAGCCTGCCCGGCGGGCGTCATGCCCTGCACGGCCTCAAAATCAGAATCGCCGGCGGTGGCAAGAGCTGCTTCAACATCTGAGCCGATCTTATCGGTAAACTTTTCAACACCAACAACCAGCGCTACATCCACCATGCCGCTGGCAACCGCCATGTAACCTTGACGCAGAGCGGCACCGCCCGAGGCGCCTGCCGCCTCAAGGGTAGCCGCCTCGATACCAGCGAGCCCGGCATAGTCTGCCAGCAACGCGCCAAGATGGGCCTGGTTGGATAGGTTCGGGGCGAGCATATTTCCAACAAACAGGGATTGTGGACGCAATCCGCCGGAATCTTTGACCGCTTCGGAGATAGCCCCGAAGGCAAGCTCTCGCAAACCAATTTCCCAGTGTTCACCAACTTCTGTTTGTCCAATCCCTGCAATGACCACTTCAGTCATATATGATTACCAAACCTTTGTTGAATTAAGCGTTTTGAACCCTGAGCTTTGACACTCGATATTTAATATCGAATTGCCGATAACCGTTGTCACTTCATCGCCAAATTTCCGCGATATCTTACATACGTTGCGTAATCTATCTCGGTGCGGCGTGCGATGTAATCCTGGGTCTTGAGTGCAAGTTCACGCCGCTCGGATAACTTATCAGTAACGAGGATGTCAAAGGCATCAGAGCCTGCTCCCGATCCAAATGATACACAAAGGATCCGGTCTCCCGGCTGGGCGATATCAAGAGTCGCTGTTAAGCCTATCATGGCCGCGCCTGCGTAGGTATTTCCAATAACAGGGACAAGCAAGCCTGGTTGGATCTGTTCCATGGAGAATCCAAGCTGTGAGGCTACGCGCTGGGGAAATTTTGTATTCGGCTGGTGGAAGACGGCCCACTTGTAATCTTTTGCGGTTGTGCCCGTACTTTGCATCATTGTGGTAGCCGCTTCGGTAATGTGTTTAAAGTATGCCGGCTCGCCAGTGAAGCGCATACCATGTTCCGGATATTTGGCCTCCGGGCGACGCCAGAAATCCGGTGTATCGGTCACGTAAGAATAGGATGCGTTAATGACTGCCAGAGCTTCTTCCGCGGGACCTACAATGTAGGCCGCGCCTCCGGCACCTGCTGTATATTCAAGTGCATCTCCCGGCTTGCCCTGCGCGGTATCCATGCCTATAGCCATGGCATACTGCACCATGCCTGAACCGACCAAACCCATCGCCGCAACCAATGCTTCTGTGCCTGCTTTGCAGGCGAACTCCCAATCTGCGGCTTGTGTGTTAGGAACTGCACCGATCGCTTCCGCGACAAGCGTAGAGGTGGGCTTTACCGCGTATGGATGTGATTCCGATCCAACCCATACTGCGCGCAGTTCCTGCGGGTCGATCCCTGCGCGTTTCATGGCATTGCGGGCCGCTTCAATCGACATTGTGGCTACGTCTTCATCGAGACCGGGGACGGATTTCTCTTTGATCGGCAGTCCGCCTTTGCCGCCAGTCCATACCCGCGCGACTTCTTTGGCCGGCAGGCGGTAACGCGGCACGTACGCGCCGTATCCGATGATACCCACGGGTTTGGATGGTTTGAGCAGGGTGGGGGAGTTATGGATTTGAGGGGTGGTCATTTTTTGCCTTGTTTTTTAGTATTTCTTCTGCCTTATCAATTCTGACGACCTTTTCCAACACCATCTGAGCCGCCACTTTTTCAATCATATCACCAGCCGCGCCTGCTGCAATTGCCACCTGCCGCGCATGCAGAGACATGTGGCCGCGCTGAATGCCTTCAGTGGCAAGCGCGCGTAATGCGGCGAGGTTTTGCGCCAACCCAACCGAAGCAATGATCCCTGCCAGTTCAGAAGCAGTCTTGACACCCATTAGTTTCACCGCGGCCTGTGCGGCAGGGTGAACTTTGGT
>CAZPCR010000179.1:0-6237 GCA_964585035.1 uncultured Anaerolineaceae bacterium | reverse complement strand
CTTTACGGACCGTCGCTATCCCAAGATTATCGAGCTTACTGACAGCGACGGTAAGATGATCCAGTGCATCGAAGAAATCCTGCAGGGCCTGGAGGCGTTCGATCAAAAATATCCGCTCCTGCTCATCCATGGATCCTTTGGCGGCCAGTAGATTATCCAAAGTATCGTGAACAGACTTTATGGCATTCGAAAATTCACTATTTTGCCGCTCACCAAAGATCGAGCGGATAGCCTTATAAAAATCCGTTTCCGCTTCGTAGTAATCTTTTCTATCGCCGAGACGCGAGGAGGGCCGGACCAGACCCATACGAGCCAACGCCCGGACATTGGTGCTGACGGCGCCTTTGGTCAATCCGCTTTGCAGGACAAGCTCATCGAGAGAGAGGGGGGTGGGGGAAAGATACAAGACGGCAAAAATCGCGCCGACACCTTTTGGGAAGCCCCAAAAGTGGCTAATGTTGCTTAACCCTTCCACGAAGTTTTGTTTTATTTGAGCAAGTTCTCCAGGCATATAAATTTATCCTTTCAGAAATATTGGATAAAAACTCTTGCGAATTCGATTGGGAACGAATAGTACGTTTCGTTAGTATAGAACGTTTAGAATTTACTAAATATAATATACGATGGTTGATGCATCCTGTCAATGGATAAAAAAACTACATCCAGAGTTAATTCTCTGGATGTTATTTAATCCAATAATAGGTGCTAGTGTCTAGGGATTGTTATTAAAATTGCGGAATAATTCGGCACCGGAAATTCCGGGTGCCATTTTTTGATACTTGGCGATCGGGACATTCAGGAATAAATTTTCCGTTTCGCTCTTACTAAAATCAAATTCCACACGACCAGGCTGGGGTCCAGGAACTTCATCGGAGGGGAGCTTTGTAATGGCTCCCATGGCTCGGCTGAGCCAGTCTCCAAGCGCTTTTTCGTCCTTCAGGTCAGTAACGCTGACTTTTACCCGGAAATCCGTTTCCATCGCAGCAAATGTACCATGCCCATCGGCATAAACACAATTCTCGCCATACGCATAAGCATTGCCGGTCAGGTTTGTGTCGACTGCCTGTAAAGCATCGTAGACTTTCTTAGAAAGGTCTGGTAACTCCTGCGAGGCCCAGACGTAAGCACAACTTTCGGAAGTGGGTGTGATTTCCGGAGCGGTTGTGGAGGAAGCATCAAGCGTTGTTGAAGGTAACTCCGTGGAACCCGGAGCGCCAGGAGTAACTAAATTAACCGAGGCGCAAGCCGAGAGAGCCAGGGTTAATAAAAAGAGCGGTCTGATGAAATGTCGAATCACAGCGATTGGCCTGGACTGGATTTTACCTTTTAGTCATCAAAAAAGCGACACCTCCCGAATTATCCATTCGGAAGGTGTCTATTTTGATGACGAATAAAGATCATTCCTCAGTATTCGTTTGCCATAAACGAATGGTGCTTTGACCCTGGCAGGCGTCATGCAGGCCGCAACTCTGACAGCCACTTCCACAATCAGCATAATTCTGGATCAGGCCAAGGCGCTGCAGGTGTTCCATCATCGCTTCAACGAGCTGCGGGGTAGTTCCCAGGCGGGCCGCCAGGCTTTGCGTTTCAAGCGAGCCGCCATTCCGAATTTCTTTGACAAGTTGTTCAAGCATACCTAAAGTCCTACTGCCAGGGCGAGGTGATAGACACCAGTACCCGCTGCAATCGAAACCATGAGCATAAAAGCGAGGTTAAAGAGGGTCCAACCCCATGAATTAGTTTCCTGGCGGATGACGGCAACCGTGGCCATGCAAGGGATGAAGAGCATAGTAACGACCAGGAACGAAAGGCCAGTGGCGGGTGAATAGGTGGATGTTAGGGTCTGGACCAAACCCTGGGGATTATTTCCAAAGAGCACACCCAGGGTGGCGATGGCATTTTCCTTGGCTGGGAAGCTGGTTATCAAAGCAACAGTCAACCGCCAATCGAAGCCCATCCAGCGGCCCACGGGTTCGACCAATTTTCCGAATTGAACAAGGTAACTGGTCTGAAAGTTACCGCCGGGAAGCACTGAAAGCACCCAGATCACCACAGCCATCGCCAAGATGTTCGTGCCGGCCTTTTGGATAAATGACAGGGTCCGCTGCCAAACGAGCAAGCCAATTGTGCGCGAGTTAGGCAGGTGATAAAGAGGCATCTCCATGATAAAAGCCGAGCGCTGACCGTTAAAAATTAGTTTATTCAACAGGGAGCCGCTCAAAATGAGGATAAGCATCGAGAAAAGCACCAAGCCCCAAGAAACCAGAATAGCCTTTGGCCCAAAAAAAGCCGGTGCCAGAAAAGCCACGACAGCCATGCGAGCGGTGCAAGGCACGAGAGGGGCGATCAGAGTTGTTAATAAACGGGCAGGCTTTGAATCAATCACGCGCGTGCCCAAAATGGCAGGGACATTGCAGCCGAACCCAAGGAATAATGGTAAGAACGATCTTCCATGGAGACCCATCAAATGCATCATGTTGTCCATGACGTAAGCGGCGCGAGCCATGTACCCCGTATCTTCGAGCAGGCCGAAAACGGCGAAGAAGATGACCATAATGGGCAGGAAAGTAATTACGGCACCCACACCACCCAGGACCCCATCCACAACCAAACCTCTAATCCAGAACGGAGCATTTGCCAAAACCTGATTAGCCAGTGTAGAAAGTCCGCCAACAACCTTTATATCGAGCCACGCCTGGGCAGGCGAGCCTATGGTGAAAGTCAGCCAGAAAACCACGCCCAATATGCCTGCCAGGATGCATAGGCCCCAAAAAGGATGCGCGGCCCATTCGTCGAGTCGTTTCGTCCAACTGATCTGTCCCATGCGAGGCTGCACGACCGCAGCACGGACCATACGACCAATCCATTCGTAACGTCCGGATGCTACCGCAAGCAATGCATCGTCATGCTGGCGTAGAACAATATTTACAGCATCCCATTTTTCGGCGGGCAGCGAATTTTGCATGGTGCGGGCAATTTCTGCGTCGCCTTCCAAAAGTTTGAGAGCAACCCATTCAGGGGGGTAAGGGGAAGGAACGCATCCGTCGATTTGATGCAAGATCTCGTCCAAGGCAAGGCGGTGATCGGAACGGATCTCCGGCAGGCGCGGCGTCATCAGGCAATGCTGCCCATCGAGGGTTTCCTGGATCACGTGAATCAATCCCTGGGTACCGGCTGCACGAGTGGCTGTTATGGGGATCACGGGAACACCCAGGGCAGCTTCCAAAACTTTTGGCTCGATACACAACCCCTCCTGGGCTGCTACATCCATCATGTTCAAGGCTACAACCACCGGAGCAGGTAGCGTAACTAATTCCGCCACCAGGTAAAGGCTGCGTTCAAGGTTAGACGCATTGACGAGAGCCACAACGACATCGGGCTGCTCACGCAGGATAAATTCCCGGGCGATCACTTCTTCCGGAGAATTGGCGGTGAGACTATATGTGCCTGGAAGATCCACAAGCTTGTATTGATGGTCATCGACCGTAAATTTTCCCTCTCGTCGTTCGACGGTCTTGCCGGGCCAATTACCCACGTGCTGGTTCAACCCGGTGAGAAGATTAAACAGAGTAGACTTGCCCACATTTGGCTGACCGGCTAACGCGATCAAAGGCAGTTTTTCACGAACCGCTAATGGCCGCGACGAGACGGATGGCGTAGTGTGGCAATCGCTCATGAAGAATTTCGCTCTACGAAGATCTGGGCTGCTTCCCCACGTCCAAGAGCTACACGCGTGCCGCGCACAATAACGATCAGCGGCCCGCGCCCGTAATTTTGGGTCATATCCACCTGTGCGCCAGGCGTTAATCCCAACGAGGCGAGACGATTGGTTTCCGAGCGACCGATCGTAAATGAGTGAATTGTGCCTTTTTCGTTGACGAGTAGTTGTGAAAGGGAAACCATGCAAATCTCCAATTATTAACTGCACTATAATAAGGCAGGATTGATAGTAGATACTGTGATTAGTATATGCTAATGCCGAGTATTATTGAATTGAAATATATATGCAATTTAGGTGACAAATATCACTAATTCGGACAAAGTTTATGGACAAACTCAGTGCAACTATTGAGGATTATCTGTCTTTGGTGTATGTGCTCGAGCGAGACAATGAGCCGGTGATCGGTGTGCACCTGGCCGAAATGCTGGGTGTTACACCTCCCACCGTGACCAATACACTAAAACGTATGGTGCGTGATGACCTGATCATTATGGACGATTCAGGGACGCATTTGACGAAATTGGGTTGGGAATCCGCTCGAAGCGTAATGCGCCGCCATATGATTATGGAATTGATGATGGTACATAAACTCCCCTGGTCGAAATTACACGGGGAGGCGCACAACCTCGAACATGCCATCTCAGAGGAAGCGGAAGAGGCAGTATTCGAGGAGTTGGGTCACCCCAAAACCTGCCCCCACGGCAATCCGCTGCCAGGATATGAAGACGCGGTCGCGACCTGGATACCGCTAACGGATATTTCGCAAGACGAGGAAGTCGTAATCAAGCGCATCCACGAGATCGCCGAGGCTAATTCGGAGTTGATGGTTTTTTTGGAAAACAAGGGAATTATGCCGGACGCGCATGCCAAAGTTATTGAGAGGCTTTCGTTCAACCAGACGATTATGCTCGAAGTAAAAGGGCAACAGGTAACTTTAGGGTTTGCTTCAGCGAAGTATATTTTTGTAGAGCGCGTGGGTTAAAAATTGTACCCGGATGCCACGGATTTGCACGGATTTTTTTGGGGAAAAGAAAAAGATAAAGTTTGGAATTCGCAGATTGAAGGGTATTACACGAATCCTTTTAGAAAACTTAGAAAAAGACTTAGCCACCTGATAGTCTCAACAAAGGGAAACGCGGAAAGAAGCTTTTTGCTTTGTTACCAGAAAAAAATCCGCATTCATCAGCGTTTACATTAACACCTGGCACAAGTGCGGGTGTCCGCGTATGATTTCAAAGGTATAAGTTGGCTAGAAAAAGACCAGCCTTGAATGAATAAAATGCTTATAAGATCTCGGAGGTCGAATGTAATAGCATGGGCCACCTCATCCGAAGATCTCCGAAATCGGGGGCGATGAAATTGTCTCGACGCTCAGATCATGATCTTAAGGCGTAGAAAAACATTCAATGGCTATGACTTTGGCTGTTGAATGCGTTTTATACCGGCTGATAGCCTTTCTCCCAGTCCGATGGCGCCCAGCCCGAGAAGTAGATGTAGGACTTCGATCAGCCAGTGAAGATTCCCTGGCAAGATCTCGGTTTGTGTAAGCCCGAGGATCACAACAACCAGACCCCAGATAAAGCCAAGGGCGGCCATTTTCCAGCTCACACCGGCTCGTGCAGCCAGGAAGGCCAAAATCCAAAGGGAAAGCACCAGGACCACACCCACAAGAATATGGAACGGGACCAGGTTATCGTCATGGTTTACCCAGAATATAACGCCGATAACGAGCTGAAAGAGTCCGGTAATGCGGATTAGCCAATTAAAAATCATGCTTGCAATTTTCATATTCAAGTGTCTCCCGTAACTTGCATTCTTGGCAGTTTATTTTCCCGATAGTATATCCGCCGCTGTAGCGGCCATGAGGGCTGCGCCGCGGACGAGGGCCTCTTCATCAAAGTCGAACTTCGGATGATGATGGCCATAATCCAGGTGTTTTTCCTTGTTATTCGACCCGATGAAAAAGTAACAACCCGGGACCCTCTCCTGCATGAAAGCCATATCCTCAGCGCCCATTGTTAGATAAGGAGACGTCTCAAGATCAAGGTCAGGCAGGAGATGGCGCGCAGTATTTTGGACTTTTAGAGCTAGATCATCATTATTGATCACAGCAGGGGTCACACGTTTTACCTCGATCTCGACCTGACAGCCAAGCGCTTCCGCCATGCCGTGAACAATTTGATCGAACCGTTTCAACACGGTCTGGCGGACGGCGAGATCAAACGTGCGGATGGTGCCGGTCAGCACCGCCTCTTGAGGGATCACATTGAAAGCCGTACCGCTTTGAAAGGTTGTCACGCTTACGACTGAAGACGACAAAGGGGCAACATTACGAGAGGTGATGGTTTGAAGAGCAGTGACGACCTGGGCGGCCGCGACGATGGGATCAATCGTTAAATGAGGAGAAGCGCCGTGTCCACCCTTACCGGTAATTTTGATCGTGAACAACTCCGCACCGGCCATAACAGGTCCACCGGCCGCACCGACCCAGCCCAGGGGCTTGTCGTTCCAAAGAT